>JAFLBY010000040.1 GCA_017302855.1 Candidatus Kapaibacterium sp. | reverse complement strand
GCTATTTGACGGCAATGCAATGCACTTACAACAATTTCCTGCAAATGCAGTAAAAACAAACACATTTTATTGAGAGATACTATTTTATGGAACTCGGAACTATTGATACAATCTGGCAATTTATTAAACTCATCATCATTATCGTTGGTGTCCATGAATTTGGGCATTTTATTGCTGCGCGCATGACAGGAATGCGTGCCGATGTTTTTGCTATAGGGATGGGCAGACGACTGTTCGGATGGAATAAAATTACCGGATTCACTTGGGGAAATTTACCCGAAGATTGGGACGGCGGCGGACATACCGATTATCGGCTTTGTCTTTTACCGATTGGCGGATATGTGAAAATTCGCGGTATGATTGATGAAAGCATGGACACCGATCAGATGGCCACGAAACCCGAACCATGGGAATTTCGCTCAAAAAATGCTGCCCAAAAAGCATTCGTTCTCTCGGCGGGTGTCATTATGAATTTTATTCTTGCAATTGCAATTTATACAGGTCATGCTTTTTTCGTCGGTAAAGATTATACAGCCACAACAACGGTTGCCCATGTTGCTCATGGCACTATCGCAAAGCAAGCCGGATTTATGAAAGGTGATAGAATTCGCAGCGTCAATGGTGTGAAGGTTGAAAATTGGGATGAATTTTATCGTAGTGTGACCCTTATTGATTTGGGCAGCGATAAACAAGTAGAAGTTTCACGCGACGGTTTAATCGGCGGAACAGCAGTCATCACATTGCGTGGTAATGATTTGCTCGCTATTGTCAGCGGTAAACAACCGTTTGGATTATATAAAGAAAACAGCTCTGTTATCATTGGTGATATCGAAAGTTATAGCCCGGCAGAAAAAGCAGGTATCAAAGGTGGTGATACAATTCTTTCCATTAAAAATGTGCCTATGGTAGCAATAGAGCAAATGCAAAGGATGGTGGCAGCTCATAAAGAGAAAAAAATTCCTATTACCTATAAACATAAAAACACCATTATTGATACCATGATTACACCTACAAATGAGGGGCGCATAGGCGTACAAATCGGTGAGGTCTATACCGGAGCAACTGTGCATCGCTCTTATGGCATTGGTGAAGCATTGATGGTTGGCTTAAATGAAACGTGGGGAGCAGTCAAAACAATGGGCGATTTTGTCGGTAATATTGCTTCCGGTGCTATGAGTGCTTCCGAAAATGTGGGAGGTCCTATCGAAATTGCTACTATGGCAAAACGTGCTTCCGACAGCGGATGGGATGCTTTTTTAATTTTTACGGCACTGATCAGCGTGAACTTAGGAATAATTAATCTTTTACCTATTCCCGCATTGGATGGCGGACATTTGGTGGTTGTCTGCATAGAAGCAATATTGCGCCGTGAATTAAGCCTAAAAGCAAAAACCATTATTCAGCAAATAGGTATGTTTATACTGTTTGGTTTAATGGGGTTTGTTATTATTAAGGGCATTATTAAAATCTTCTTATAAAATATATGACACGAATTATCACATCGCCCAGAGGCAGTCAGTTAACATGTAAAAACTGGCAAATAGAAGCGGCGTATCGTATGATACAAAATAATCTTGATCCCGAAAATGCAGAAAAACCCGAAGACCTTATTGTCTATGGCGGTTTGGGGAAAGCGGCTCGTAATTGGGAATGTTTTGATGCTATTTTGGAATCACTCCGCAACCTTGAGCCGGATGAGACTTTGCTTGTACAATCCGGTAAGCCCGTTGGCGTGGTGAAAACACATACGGATGCACCGCGCGTGATTATTGCTAATTCTAATTTGGTAGGCAAATGGGCTACATGGGATGAATTTCATCGTCTGGATGCTCTGGGATTAATGATGTATGGTCAAATGACTGCGGGGTCATGGATTTATATAGGCACACAAGGTATTTTGCAAGGAACCTATGAGACTTTTGCCGAATGCGCACGCCAACATTTTGGCGGAACATTGGCAGGACGTTTGGTGGTGACGGCAGGGCTTGGCGGTATGGGCGGAGCGCAACCGCTTGCAGCAACATTCTGCGGTGCAATTGCTTTATGTATAGAAATTGATGAAGCACGTATTGATAAACGTATTCACGATCGTTACTGCGATATCAAAGCATATACACTTGATGAAGCAATGGCAATCGTGGAGCAACATCGCCAAAGTCAAAAGCCTGTTTCCATTGGTTTACTTGGTAATATTGCCGAAATATTGCCCGAAATGATTGCTCGCAATATTATACCGGATGTTCTCACCGATCAGACATCAGCGCATGATCCTCTCTGGGGATATTATCCCGTTGGTTTAACAAAAGAGCAAGCCGATAATTTACGCGAAAGCAATCGCGAGGAATATATGGCACATGTCTTCGATTCTATGTGTATTCATGTGCGAGCCATGATTGAAATGCAAAATAAAGGAGCTGTCACCTTCGATTATGGCAATAATTTACGTGGTATGGCAAAAGAGCATGGGGTGGAAAATGCTTTCGATTATCCGGGTTTTGTGCCTGCATATATACGTCCGCTCTTTTGTGATGGCAAAGGTCCCTTTCGTTGGGTAGCACTCTCCGGTGATCCTGAAGATATTGCCGTCACCGATAAGGCAATCATGGAGCTCTTTCCCGAAGACGAAGCATTGCATCGTTGGATAAACAAGGCATCCAACTCATTGCGTTATCAGGGCTTGCCTGCGCGTATTTGCTGGCTTGGCTATGGCGATCGTGCCAAAGCCGGTGCTTTATTCAATCAATTAGTGCGTGAAGGTAAAGTTTCTGCTCCTATTGTTATTGGTCGTGATCACCTTGATTGCGGTTCGGTGGCTTCGCCCAATCGTGAGACGGAAGCCATGAAAGATACATCAGATGCAGTAGCCGATTGGGTATATCTCAATTTTGCACTCAATGCCGTTGGTGGAGCCACATGGGTATCATTGCATCATGGCGGCGGAGTCGGTATGGGCTATTCTCTTCATGCCGGTATGGTAGTCGTTGCGGATGGCACAGCCGAAGCCGATGCGCGTTTGCAAAGAGTGCTCACATACGACCCGTTTATGGGAATTATTCGCCATGCCGATGCGGGATATGAAAGAGCACAAGACAATGCTCGGCAATCGGATATTCATATTCCAATGATGAAATAAGGGCGACAATGCACCAAATTAAGAAAAGGCGGAGAGAGATTTCTTCGCCTTTTTTTTTATGGGGTAAGTCCATTTTTGTCAGCACATGATTATGCAGATTAAAAGATAGACATGATACTTATTGATACCGTTGATGCTACGCTTCTGTTCCGAAAATAATCGTAGAAATTACCCTGTTAATCCTATAATCCCTGCAATCCTGTTTTGAGTTGAAAAGGGGAAAGCTGAGGTAAAAACTTGCGTTGTCAGTACAATATACAGCGACGAGAAGACAGCATGCTTATATTTTATATTATTGACAGCACATCTTATCCAAAAGGGGGAAGTCTAATGATAACAGAGAAAAAGCGTGCAGAGGATTAACAAAGTTTCGTAGTTTTGTGGAAATTGTTTTTTATGGTGATAATATGGTCAGTAATTATTAACCCTTTGGTATGGTGCAAGCGGGTATCGGACATAGTAGTTGTAATAGGAGTGACCAAGAAAAAACCTATAAAACATTGACAAATAATGGAGTAAATATTATGAGGTATGAATTGTTGTTATTGGTATTTGCTACTATAGCATTTTGTCCAAAATCACTTTTGAGTAATGATTCTCTTTTTTATGATAAAATAATTCGCGAAAAAGTAACAAATGTCATAGATCTCACCTATGCTTATTTCGAATTAGAATCCATTCATGAGAGTGATAAATTCTATGAGAAAGGAAATATTGTATCTCGACTGAATAATCTTTCTTATGATAAAAGAGATTCTACATACAGATACGTAATCGAAATAAATGAAGTAAAAGATGTAAATTTTTCTTGTCTGCCTAAGAGATTTAAGGCTTACGAATTTAGATACTTAAATGAAATACAAATTTTAGTTAATCGCTATGGTAAAGTTAATGGGAAAATCGCCAATATAGGTAAGCATTGGATAAATGAGGGTATGCACATGCTACATAATGTGTACGAACGAAACCTCGGCAGCAATAGTAAATATGATGTTCGTTTGTTGAAACATACTCCGAGAAATTTAGTATTGGTTGATACTCTCGATAAATCTGTTATCATTGCATCTAACCTTTATTTTGCTGATGATTTAGATTTCCTTCTGAAAGATTCGACTATATTGAGTGATATTGAGTGTTATATTAAATTACACTTTTACACATACAGACCAACTGATGTTGTTGTTGTAGATAATCAGAATGCCTTGTTTTATTCGGAATTATATAAAAAGAAAATTGAGGTGTTCTTTAGTAGTTATGTAAACAAATACCCAAATGTGCCTAAGCCTTCTGTAGAGCATTACTACGATGGCAGTAGAATTCTAAAATAGCTGCTTCAAATACGCAAGGATGGCAACTTCTTTTGAAGCCACACAAACAGATTCTGTATCTAAGATATTGATGCAAGGAATTTTTCGTTCCGAAGAAATATGTTAAATAAATGAAGTAGTGTTTGAAGCATAAAGGAATAGATTGTTTTGTAATACACACAAGATATTAATAAAACCAGTACCATATATTTTTTATTATTGTGAATCTATATACATTACCATTGTAAGCGAGCCAAGATAATTAAGATAAGCATAACTACCTTGTCTATGAATAATGTATTTGAAAGAGAATGTAGATTATAGAAGGCTATAAAGATACTTTAACTCTCTTCGCCGCACAAATTAGATATTTCTGAGAGAAATATTTCTATGCTTTTTGCTGTTTCGGCATATATTGCTTGAATATTATTGAGTGCGGTTGCCGGATCGGGTATATGATAATGAATATGGTGTGTGGCTTGGGGAATATATGGCAAATGTTCACGGGCATAATTGCATAATGTTATGACGGTGTCAAAGTTGTGATGAGCAAATGTTTCGATAGATTTCGAATAGAGTATTGATGTGTCTGCATTGTAATTCTGTTGCAAAGTAATAATTGTTTCTTTTCGTATCGGTTCGGGTGCAATACCTGCGCTGAAGGGTTGCCATTGCAATGGATAGAGTGCACGGCATAATGCTTCCGCTATTTGGCTACGACAAGAATTTCCTATGCAAATAAAAAGTATTTTTTTCATTTATTGTGATTGTAAATACGACAATGCCTCATCGGCTAAATAAAATGATCCGGCAATAATACATGGCTCATGTGTGTTGCGAGCTTTTTGCACAGCTTCGGCAACGGATGTACAATCATGAATATCGGTAAATCCCACAGATTGGGCTGCTTCATGCAATAAAGAAAGTGGCAAAGCTCTTTCCACTTTAGGAACGCATAAAAAGACACTTTTACAAATCGGGCGAATATTATTGAGCATTTCTATAGCTTTTTTATCTGACATTGCGGCAAATACCAGATTCCATGTCGGTTCTTTACCGAAACATCGCTCTAAAGTAAGACGCAAGGCGGTCATGCCGGAAGAATTATGCCCCACATCGAGCACTAAGCGTGGATTTTCTTGCAATAATTGCACACGTCCTGTTAAGCCGGTGAGTGCATGGATATTGATAAGACCTTCGCGTACTGCTTTTTCCGATACGGGCAATTCTTTGATAATAAGTCGTAGGGTATAGAGTGCTGTCAATATATTGCGGCTTTGATGTTCGCCGATGAGTGCAGATCGCAAATCTTTGAGTTCACCCATAGGTGCTGTCACATGAACGGACATTGTCATGTCGGTGCGATATTCGGTGCTTTTGGCTGTCCAATCATCGTCAGGGAAATAGGCAATGGTGTCGGCTGCGGCAGCTTTTCTTTCAAAAACAGGGCGCAAATTTTGGCGCGGCTCACCTATGACAGCGGGCACTTTATATTTGATGATGCCTGCTTTTTCTTCAGCGATGGATGTTAAACTTGTTCCCAAAAAATCGGTGTGGTCATAATCAATAGAAGTAATCACAGAAACCAAAGGATGAAGCACATTTGTGGCATCTAAGCGTCCTCCCATGCCTGTTTCTATGATGGCAATATCTACTTTTTTTTGCGCAAAGTACTGAAATGCCATAGCAGTAGTAATTTCAAAAAATGTAGTTTTGGTTTTTTCCGCACTTGCAATCATTGGCGCGGCAAGATCAATAATCTCTTCATCGGTGATGGGCATGCCATTGATACGAATACGTTCACGAAAGTGCAGAACATGAGGGGAAGTATATAAACCGACGCGATAACCTGCTGCGCTGAGTATGGCTGCAAGGATAGAACAAACGCTGCCTTTGCCATTAGTTCCGGCAACATGAATACTCGGAAATTTTTTATGTGGTCTGCCCGATTGTTGCATAAGTTCTTCTATGCGTTCTAAGCCGGGTTTGATGCCGTGCCGATGTAATGCGAACATCCGTGTAAGAACTGTATCAATGGTTTGTGGTGTTTCTTGTTGCATTGTAAACCGCTTTCTTTGAATAATTTTGCAATTATTGCACATTGTAACTTGGTAAATATAGGAAGAAATTTATGGAAAAACATGAAATAAGGGCATTGGCTAAAGCAATTGTCCATGAAATGAATAGCGAACATTCGGCAGAGTTAGCCCCTAAATGGGAAGGAGCAAGCGTTTTTGTTGTGCCTAAAGATACATCGCTCAAGGATCATGAAATCCCCTTAGATAAACTGATGCATAAAATTGTGATGATGCGCGATAATTTGAGGGTGCTCGAACAACAAATCAATGCGCATTCGATATTGTCCGAAGGAGAAAAAGTAAAATTGCAGGGCTATATTACGAAATGCTATGGCTCTATGACTTCATTTAATTTTTTGTTTTATCAAGATGAAGATAAATTTTAGGCAGCTATTATACTTTTTTTCCCTGAATTATACGACCGTCTTGGCATGGTAAAGAGCTTAGGATAATCAGACAATTTGTCTATTAATTCTGATTCGCTTTATATCCGCATATCCCATCATTATTTCTTCATGGTGATGAATGCTATGATAAAGAGAGACGATTCGCTTTGTGTTTATCCTTTTGAGTATTTCTAAGGGTATAAAAAAAACCCGGACTGTGGTGCTATCCGGGTCGTTTGTGTGTGAATGTGGTGATAGGTGTTTATACTATACTGTCAGACAATTGTATTTAATTGCGCTTCCAGATAATGACGGTGTCGCCATCAATGATGGTATCGCCCACATTATCGCGATCATCATCCCAATCCCAATTTGTATCGCAGTCGCCGTCCCAAGTTGTGTCGCGACCGCCGCCATGTCCGCCTCCATCTCCGGGATCCCATGGATCAATCGGAAGATCTTGGCAACTGATAAGAAAAAGAACTGCAAAAGCTGCGCTTGCTGTGGCAAGCCGAGAAAGTAGTGTTTTCATTGGTGAACTACCTTGTAAGTAAGTGAATAAAAAAGTGGCGAAAGTGCCATGACAATACCAATAACACCGCTATTGTCGTAACGTCGCAGCAAATGGGAACAACTCTACGGATGGAACAAAAATCATGGAATCAATTATTTGAAAAATAGATATTTAGTAATTTTAATCATTCTTCGAACGTTTATGTGTCAGTACAATATCATTGCCTAAGGCAATGCAAATTGTCATGAAAAAAAGTAAATCGCCGCTTGCACATTCTTACCATTTGACAGAAAACCTGTATTTTGCTATCTATAATTAACGGACATCAATAACACAATAGGAAAACTGTAGAGTATGGACACACAAACAATTAGCGGTTCGCCCTCATTCGACAGAGATAAACCGCCAGCCTTTACATTAGGTATTGAGGAAGAATACATGATTCTTGACCCTCAAACTTTTGATTTGCGCTCACATATCAACATTGAACTTATCTCAAAAGGTCGAATGCTTCTTCATGAGCATGTGAAACCCGAAATGCACGGTTCCATGTTAGAAATCGGGACGGGAGTATGCAAGAATGCACGAGAAGCCCGTTTTGAGCTGACGAAGTTACGTTCCATCATTTGGCATCTGGCACGCACAAATAATTTAACGTTCGGCGCAGCGAGCACTCACCCTTTTGCGCGGTGGCAAGATCAGGAAATTTATCCTGATGAGCGTTACAAAATTCTTGTGGAAGATATGCAGGTACTTGCCCGCTCTCTTCTCATTTTCGGTATGCACATTCATATCGGCATCGAAGACCGCGAATTACAGATTCAGATTATGCACGAGATGCGCTATTTTCTGCCTCATGTTTTGGCAATTACGACCAATTCACCGTTTTGGATGGGTGAAAATACAGGATTAAAATCGTATCGCTCGAAGGTATTTGACCGTTTCCCGCGCACGAATTTGCCTTATGAATTTGCAAGCTGGTCAGAATATGAAAATTATGTGAATTTCCTTATCAAAACCAATTGCATAGATAATGCAAAAAAAATATGGTGGGATATTCGTCCTCATCCGCATTTCCCGACATTGGAAGTACGTATTTGCGATTTACCGATGCGTGTGGACGAAACAATTGCCATTGCGGCTCTGTGCCAAGCCATAGCTGCGAAATTATATTCGCTCTACAAAAAAAATCTGAGCTTCCGTCGCTATCCTCGTGCATTAATTATGGAAAATAAATGGCGTGCCGTGCGCTATGGCTTAGACGGTAAATTAATTGATTTTGGTAAGCAGCGTGAATATCCCGCACGGGAGTTAGTGAGAGAATTAATAGAATTTGTTGATGATGTGCTCGATGATCTTGGCTCACGTAAAGAAGTGGAATATATTTACCAAATTCTCGAAATGGGTAGCGGTGCCGACAGGCAATTGCGTGTATTCAATGAAACGGGCGATATGCGTGAAGTAGTGAAATATATTCACAAAGAAACAACACTCGGATTATTTGAAGATGCCTCGCCGTATTTGCCTGATATTCATACACCATCACCCGATGCGATTGCCGAAAAATTAACATCCCTTACGCCCCCGAAAATTATATAAGAATAGTATGCCCGATCGTAAAAACATCGGGCTTCTTTTTTTGAGATAATTTAAATAACAACTATGCACTTATTATTACAAGAGTTTTACAAAAGAAACTATAATAATTGGAAACCTGAAGCTAGTGAGTCATATCTTGAAAAAAAATTTTTGGAAGATGTTTTTTGGGATGTGCTACAAATATTAAAAAGGGAGGAAACAATTTTCGATCTACAGCCACAATTTCCTTTTAAGTGTAGTGAGAATAAGAATAGGCGTGTTGATTTTGTTTATCGAATAGGAGATTGGAGTATTGCATTTGAACTTGATGGTAAGTCGAAGCTTGAAGGCGAGAATCGTACTTTAAATCGAGATGCCTTTAATGATTTGATACGTCGGCAAAATGATTTGTTAAATGTTGTTGATCACTTACTTCGATTTACGTACGATGATATACATTATAATAAAGAGAAATGTGTAGCTACTACAGTAAATCGTTGCAGAGCATTTATCAATAAGAAAAAAACAAATGAAAGTATAGATATAGAAAAAAAATTAGAAGAAAAATTAAAAGTTTTTGCTGAAATTTATCAAGAGAAAAACATAGAAGAAATCAAAAGGGTGTTAAAAGATTATCAGCAAGAAAAAAATGTAGTTACTGATGAAAAATCAAATTCATCTAAAAAAAACATCTATCTCATTTCTTCTGTTTTTATAGTACTATCTGCAATATCTTATTTTTTCTATTCAAATAATTTTGATAGTAAAACAGATACTAAAAGTTATAATGAACATATACATACATATGTTAAAACTTTCGAAATTCTTGAAAGAATAGAAACGGATATTAAGTGTCTCTCTTCATCTGTGTTCTATTCCGGGCATACATTGCTTTGTGGTCAGGGCTTAGTGAAAGCATATAACGATGAAAGCAGAGAGGTTACCAGTATGGATGTTAATGTTGATTCAACAGATAATATATTGAGTTGCTATTATAGTACGGAAAGTAATTGCTTTTATTTAGGACTAGACAAAGGTGAGGTTTCTGTAAATGGTGATTCGAATCTGATATTGCACCCTGTAAATCATATCATTGCAATTGGAGAATCACCGGTTAATAATATACTACTTTTTTCGGTAAAGCATGTCGGTATTCTTAAGTATGATGTCAGAAGTTCGACTGTTGTTGATACGTTAAATTACAATAAAAACATATATGCAATTCTAAAAAGCACTGAGTCTAATCAGTGTTTCTTTGGTGACGCTAGCGGACAGCTAATTATAACAGATTTCAGTATGAATACAAATGAATATATACGCATATCAGAAACTCCTATAAGATCAATCTGTTATGGAACGGAAAATTCTACTATTTTAATAGGAGATAATTCAGGTAATTTATATTTGTATGATTTTGTTCATAAAACTGATGTTGTACTTCTAAAATCCTTTAACCGTCCAATCTTAAGTATTGAACAACATCGTAGCGTATATCGAATAGTTCTAGAAGGCGGAATAATATATCAAACTCGAAAAATATGATGCAACTAATTTTAATACTTTCGCTTTTAATAATTGCTTCTGAAGTATCAGGTCAAATAATAGAAACTAGTAGCGATCGAGTCGAACAGAGACAGAAACAACAACAAGAAATTGAGCAAATAGTAACTAAATATGAAAATCGTCTAAAATTAAAAAATGCTGAAATTAGTAAAATTTCAAAAAAAGTTCGTCAATTACAAGATAGTTTGTCTTATATAGAACAGGTCATAGCTTTCGACTCTGTTTCTAAAAATAGAATTGCTGATTTAACAGATTCAATTAGGCAACTTCATCGAAAAATTATGCAAGATGATTTGTTAGTTCGTCAAAAGAAAGATTCTTTGGAAAAAACTATATATATACTGACAAAAAGCTACGAACTGTGTAAGGGGAATGACTCTATAGTAGTCGTAGATAAGGTTAAGAGAAATATAGATAAAGAAAAAAGTCAGTGGAATAATCAATTAAAGAAAATTCAAGAAGAAGTTCTTCAATTGGAAATCAAAAGAAATGATATTGAGCTGGTTATCCATAAACTTGAATTAAAGGAACAAATGATGCAAAGTGATATTGTTGTTTTAGAAAAACAAAATAGCAGGGTTAGAAATGCTTTAAGATCGCTTCAGAATGACTATGAAAAGAAGCTAAATGAAATGGATGAGTTAAGGAAAGAGTCTATAGAAATTGATGAATCTATATTCGAGAGAAAGAAAGAACTCTTGGAACTTGAGAAAAATATTCTGAACCTTGAATATGAAAGAAATAAGTTGAGATACCCAATGTTTAATATCCTTACTCAATTTAATGTAAATAAATATTTTGATAATTTTTTTAGAACTAACAATAGTCTTTATTTCGGTGGAAGTTTGATTATAGGGTATTATTTGGATAAAGACTATCGAACTAATAGTAATAATTCATTTGTCCTGATCAATTCTATTAGTTATGTTGATAGTTCTTTGATTAATGATATACCTCGTAGTAGTAAGAATATTGTATTGGTAAATAGTGAAGTAGGTTTTTTCTTTAATCAGTGGTTTCTACTTGGCGGTGGTATTGTACAAAATATTGGAAAACAAGCTAACAGTTGGGAATTGTATCCAACAGTTAGTGTCGGTTTCTATATTCCCTTTAGCTCAAATATTATGTTACCCATTAGAGCGAGTGCAATAATCGTTAGTAATATAAATGAACCAGTTATTGGTCTGCAAACTGGTTTGTCATTCTCATTCGATTTGATATATAAATAGTAAACTAAAATCTTTATGCAACAATCCATACCTTCCTTTTCGACACTTGCCGAACTGTTTTACAATACTGTTTCGGTCTATGAACACAATAAAGATAAATTCGCATATATGCGAAAAATTAATGATACATATCATGGTATAACATTTGCCGAAGTACGTGATATGGTGGAAAAATTTGCTGTCGGTTTACTTGATTTGGGAATAAAAAAAGGCGATCGTGTCGGTATTATTTCCGAAAACCGTTTAGAATGGATTATTGCTGATTTAGCATGTGCCGTCACGGGAATAATTGATGTCCCCGTATTTCCGACCTTAACTGCAAAACAATGCGAATATGTATTTAATAATTGTTCCGCTTCAGCAATTATTGTCAGTAATTCATTTCAATTGGGAAAAATACTCGCTCATCAGCATGAATTATCTCATATACGGCATATTATCACCATGAATGATGATGCCAAAGGTAATCATCCGTTTGTCAAATCCATGAATGATATTATGATTCACGGTGAAAAGATAGCGGATATGCAGTCACGTCACCGTCTTGTACAAGAGCAGGCGGCAGCAATTCGTGCCGACGATATTATGACACTTATTTATACCAGCGGCACGACAGGTCATCCCAAAGGTGTGGTGCTGACCCATGGAAATATTGCTTCGAATGTGATGAGTTGTACCGGTTGTTATACCATTACATCTGATGATACAATGTTGTCCTATTTACCGCTATGTCATTCCTATGAGCGTGTTGCCGGTTATTTATTACCATTAGCCAAAGGTGCTACGGTAGCCTTTGCCGAGTCCATAGAAAAAATAGCCGCAAATATCAATGAAGTGCGCCCTACATTAATGACAAGTGTGCCACGATTATTTGAAAGAATCCAAACACGTATAGTCCATCAGATGGCAAAAGAAAAACCCGCAAAACAAAAAATATTTGCATGGGCATTACAGGTGGGAACGATATGGATACGGAATAAAATGGCAGGCAAATCATCATTGATAAATTCAATGCAATACAAAATCGCTGATGCTCTTGTCTTTTCCAAAATTCGTGAACGCATGGGTGGGAAAATTCGCACATTTGTTTCCGGCGGAGCTGCTTTGAAAAATGACACAGCCGAATTTTTTCTTATGCAGGGATTGACAATATTGGAAGGATATGGATTGACCGAAGCGTCGCCCGTACTTACGGTAAACAGACCTGATTCCATTGAAATCGGTACTGTCGGTAAACCATTGCCTAATGTCGAGATACGATTGTCGGCAGAAGGGGAAATTCAAGCTCGTGGGGCTAATATTATGCGTGGTTATTGGAATGATGAGCAAGCCACCAAAGAAACAATGACGGATGATGGTTGGTTAAAAACAGGTGATGTAGGAATATGGACACAAAAGGGCAATTTGAAAATTACTGATAGAATTAAACATTTATTTGTTTCGAGCGGTGGAAAAAATATTGCTCCCACGCCCATAGAAAATCTTATTTGTCATAGCGCATTAATCGAACAATGTGTGCTCATTGGAGAAAATCGCCCTTATTGCACTGCACTCATTGCTCCCAATAGTGATGAATTAATGCATTATGCCGAAAAGCAAGGAATAGTGTTTAATACGGTGGAAGAATTAGTACAAAAACCGGAAATTATTCGTTTATTCCATCGTGATATTGATCATTGGCAAAAAGATTTAGCTAAATATGAACGAATCAGAAAATTTACGATTCTCCCGCGTTTACTGACTGTTGAGGACGGAGAATTGACACCCAAAATGAGCATAAAACGTAAGGTGGTAGAAGAAAAATACCGCGAGACTATAGAAAAAATGTATGCCAACAGTGATATTGGAGAATAAAGTATGAAAAGACGTAATTTTCTTTTTGCTGCCGTAGCGGGTTTATCGAGTATATCTTTTATTGATTTATGGTCATTTGTCTCGGGTGGAAAAACAGTAAAAAATGCTAAACCGATACCTCCTTTTACACAAGAAAATATATCGAAAAAAGCATTGCGATTTTTTATTATCGGTGATTGGGGTGCCGGTGGGATTTTTCAAAAAAGAGTGGCGGAAGCTATGGTCACACAAGCGCAAAAACATAAGCCCTCATATATCATCAGTACGGGCGATAATATTTATCCCGACGGTGTGGAATCCGCCGATGATACTCAATGGAAAACTAAATTTGAAATGATGTATAATCATGAATCCATAGCCGTGCCGTGGTATGCCGTTCTTGGTAATCATGATTATCGAAATAATCCCGATGCACAAATTGAATATCATGCAAAAAATCCGCGATGGAATATGCCTGCGCGGTATTATACATGGTCGGCTGCATCAAATATTGACTGTTTTATGCTTGACACACAAATGATAATGCAAAAAAAAGCCAATGAGCAAATTGTATGGTTTGAAAAAGCAATGTCGCAATCAAAAGCACTCTGGAAAATAGTCGTCGGGCATCATCCCATGCGTTCGTATGGTCATTATGGCGATTCGCACAATCTTTTGCGCGATATTAAACCGATAATGGAAAAATACGATGCGCAATTATATCTGTGTGGTCATGACCATGATATTCAATGGATAAAAAATCCTTCGGATACATTTACTTGCTTAGTATCAGGTGCAGGTGGCGGAGCACGCGATACCGCTTATGGTGATCATACAGTTTTTGCTGCAACGAATGGCGGATTTATATCTATGGATATTGAGAATATGACGGCATATATTTCTTGCATTAATGCACGCGGTGAGGTGGTATTCTATCAAAAAATTACTGCATAATGGCAGTGGAAAATTGTATCATTTGTAGTGGTGAGTAAAAATTGTATGACAGGTTTTCCCAAAAAAAGATTATGATATAGATTCTAATCTATGGTATGAGATAATTATTCACAAAACAAAATATTGTATTTTTGAAAAGAAGCGTGCGCACTGCCTGCCACTTCTGTAATTACCCTAAAGGAAAAAATATGAAATCACTCCTCATCCTGTGTCTGCTTTTATGTACACAGACATTGTACAGCCAAAGTATTGATCTCTTTGATATAGATGCAAGTAATTTTCCTGCCATGAAGGCGAAGTTTTTGGCTTTTGATAAGGATGGCAATCAAGTGCGCCCAAGTGCATCGGAGCTATCACTGCGCGAAGGAGATATTCAAAGAACAATCACAAGCGTGAGTTGTCCGCCATCTGCTCCGCCGAAGGCTCTTTCTTCTGTGCTTGTTATAGATGTAAGTGGTTCGATGAGTAGTGGCTCGACAGGCATACCTAATATAGACTTAGCCAAAGCTGCTGCCATTGCATGGGTAAACGGATTACCCCTTGGCAAAAGTGAATGTGCAATAGCAAGTTTTGATCATAGTAATTACCTGAATCAGGATTTCACGACGAACCGCGCCAAACTGCTTGGAGCAATAAACCCTCTTCAGCCACAAGGCGGTACGGATTATGACATGGCACTTCTGAATCCAATGGCAGGTGGCTTATTAGTGAGCAAAAATGGAAAACATCAAAAAGTGATTGTATTTCTGACTGATGGTCAGGGATCTAATCCGCAGATTAATGCAATCGTAGGTGAAGCCAATCAGCAAAATTGCATCATCTACTGTGTTACTCTTGGTATGTCCGCACCGCAAAGTTTGAAAGCTATTGCCGCAGGCACGGGCGGTCAGGTATTCGAAAATGTAACGAGTGTACAAGAAGCCGAAGATGTGTATAGAAAGATATTACAAGCAGTTCAAGGTAGTGAGCCATGTGAGATAATATGGCAGAGTGGGATTTCTTGTCAGGCGGGAAATACGAATGTGGAGTTGCAATGGCAAGCACAGAAGGCAACAGATAGCTATCAATCACCACAATCAACCATTGCAAAGTTGGAATTTAATCCGAAAAGTATAAAATTTGCCGACCCACAAGTAGGTGTAAGAACGGAGCAGAAAATAACCGTAACAGCAAGGAATGCCGATTTTAATATCACGAATATAACGAGCAATAATGGTGGTTTTGACATCACTCCGAAGAATTTCATATTGCCCAACGGTCAAAGTATAGAACTAACGGTAAGCTATACACCTGCAGATAGTGGATTTAATTACTGTAGGTTTGAGATTGAGAATACTCTCTGTCAAACTCGATTGTATGCGAGTGGCGGATGGAAAGGTAAGAAGCCATTGATACAGACGCTCAAACTCATACACCCCAACGGTGGTGAAGTCTTTGTTGCGGGTAGTGATACAGTGATAACGTGGGAAGGAATAAGCCCTGATGAGCCGGTGAAATTGGAATACAGTACCAATAATGGAACAAAATGGCTTACTCTATCGGAGAGTGCAATCGGCTTGAGCTATAATTGGCGAGTACCACGAATAGCGAGTACTCAGTGCTTGGCTCGCGTAACAGCGGCGGCGAAGAGTGGATCTGAAAATGGAATGGTACCCATCCCTGCGGGAACGTTTCAGATGGGAAATACAGGCACAAATGGTGGTTCGGATGAAACGCCGCTACGAAGCGTCACCATCAGCCGAGATTTTCTGATGAGCGCGTATGAAATCACCCAGAAACAATATGAGGAAGTCATGGGAACAAATCCGAGTAATTTTAAGGGTGATTCTCTACCGGTTGAGACAGTGAGCTGGTATGAAGCCGTTGAGTATTGCAATAAGCTGAGCGAAATTGAGGGTTTAGATAAGTGTTATAGTGGTATAGTATGCGATTGGGATGCCACCGGCTACCGTTTGCCAACAGAAGCGGAGTGGGAATATGCGGCAAAGGCAGGCACAACAACAGATTTTTATAATGGTGATTTAACGAATCAGGACTGCACGCCCATAGATGCAAACTTGGACAGTATTGGTTGGTATTGCGGAAATGCATACTCTAAAACCCAAGAAGTAGGCAAAAAAGCACCGAATGATTTTGGCTTATATGATATGAGCGGTAATGTATGGGAATGGTGCTGGGATTGGTATGCTAACTACACTAGTACACCGGAAACTGACCCTAAGGGACCTACTAAGGGACCTACTACGGGCTCTGACCGCGTGATTCGCGGCGGCAGTGGGAAAGACTATGCGTTCAACTGTCGTAGTGCGAATCGCGACTACTACTATGTTAATAACAGGAGTCTCAACTTAGGTTTTCGTGTTGTTACAGTTGCAAGAAGTCAAACTCAATCCGACATTTCCGATGCGGTTTGGTCAATAGTCTTGCCTTTGCCTGCCTCGCAAAATGTGGATATGCGTCAATGCCTTGTAGGCAGCAGTAAAGATTCTGTAGTTACAGATTTTGTGCGCAATATTGGTTCATGGAAATTTAGAGTAGATAGTATATATTTCCGAGGTGCTGATGCCAATGCTTTTCGACTTGTTTCCGGTGTACCGTCATATAGTGTAGCAGCGAATAAAAATTATTATGGTGAAATACGTTTTGCACCAAAACGTGTCGGAATTCATAATGCAGAAATTGTGATTATTACTCAAACAGATACACTTGTGCAAACGATAACGGGTATTGGTATAGCACCGCAATTACAAATTATGACAACAATAATAGATTTTGGGAAAGTTGAAATTGGAAATGAAAAAATAATCAGTGATACTGTTGTTCTCAAAAATATAAGTACTACCTCAATAGATATTAGTGACACAAAACAATTATCACCGGATATTGAGCAATTTTCTGTTCTTTCCGGCGATGGTGGATTTACTCTGTCGCCACAAGAAGAAAGAAAAGTAACATTACGCTTTAAGCCCAAATATGGAGGTAGAACATCCGGTAGAATCGGCTTTGAATATAATGGCACAGGTTCACCAGCAATTGCACAATTATTTGGAACGGGTATTGGCGGTATTATTACTGTACCTGATGATTCAGGGTATGCCGGTGAGAGAAAAATATTACGTGTAATGATGAATAATGTTAAACCCGCAGGTATTGCTTCCATAGCACCAAAATATGAAGCGACATTACGATTTCAGAATACAATAATGGCTTCAATGATAGGAGTGAACACAATAAAAAATGATTCGAATTATGTGACAATACAAGGTACAATAGGTACTAATGCAGAATTAGCACAAATTCCCATCATAGTGGGTTTAGGTAATGTTACGGAAACGAATATTGATATAGTGCAATTCCGTTTACTTGATGAAAATGGTAATTATGTTGATTATGATTTTGAAACGCAATCAGGCAAATTTACATTACTTGGTATATGTGAAGAGGGTGGCACACGATTAATAAATCCGGGAAAAGCCACATCCTTGATGCGCATTCATCCGAATCCGAGTAAAGGAATTATGAGTGTTGATCTTGAATTAATAGAACAAGGTTTGACAAAAGTACGGATAATTGATATACAAGGTAATGTGATGGTAGAGCGAGAACTCATTGATGCTATCGGTTCAACAACAGTTATATTTGACATGGAAAAATATGGTGCGGGTGTGTATTATATCGAAGTGCGCACGCCGACAATTGTTCGTAAAGAAAAAATAATGATTGAAAAATAATAATGATAGGAAAAAATATGAAAACACTCTTTTTCCTGTGTCTGCTTTTGTCTGCACAGACAATATACAGCCAATCTTTGTCACTCTTTGACATTGATGCGAGTAATTTTCCTGTCATGAGAGCAAAATTTTATGCTTTGGATAGTAATGGTAATCAAATACGTCCTGAATCTAAAGATCTTATACTCAAGGAAAATGGTGTAGAACGAAAGGAAAAGAGTATTTCATGTCCCGCACTGAAGACGCCTCAAGCATTATCTTCTGTTCTTGTAATTGATGTCAGCGGTTCTATGCAAGGTTTAAATATAACACTTGCCAAAGCTGCTGCCACTGCCTGGGTGAATGGTTTACCCCTTGGTAAAAGTGAATGTGCCATTACGAGTTTTGATGATATTGGCTATCTTAATCAAGATTTTACCACCGATAAAGCAAAATTATCATCAGCTATCAATCAATTGGGACCGAAAGGCAGCACAGATTATGATGCAGGTCTTATTACGCCGATGGCAGGAGGATTACTTATCAGTAAAAGGGGAAATTATAAGAAAGTCATTGTATTTCTCACGGATGGTTCACCCGATCGTAGCCCGAGAGTGGATGATATTGTCAAAGAAGCTAATGAACAAAATTGTGCTATTTATTGTATATCCCTCGGCATGGCGGCACCCTCCTCATTGCATACTATTTCCACAAAAACAGGAGGCAAAGTCTATGAGAGAGTAAGGTCAATTACGGAAATAGAAGATATTTATCAAATGATTCTCGTGGAGTCACAAGGCAGCGACCCTTGTACAATTGAATGGAAAAGCGAGGTATTATGTATCTCCGCAGTTACTACGAATGTGGAGCTATCATATACAACAAAAAATGCAGAAGGCAGATATAACCCGCCACCCATTGTTGCAGCATTAGAATTTTCGCCGCCTTTTGTTCTCTTTGATAATCCGATTATTGGTAAAGCCCAAACACGAGAAATTACCGTTACGGCGCGTAATGCTCCATTCAAAGTTACCGATATTGCGAGCACACACCCTAATTTTTCTATCAGCCCGAAATCCTTTACTATTTTACCCGATGAGACCAAGACACTTACTTTGACCTTTACCCCAACAACTATGGAATATGTTTACAGTGATTTTACTGTAAAGACAGATGTATGCCAATTCCAATATTATGCGAGTGGCGGGACAAAAGGGGGAAAGCCGAAAATTCCTACTATCAGGGTAACGCATCCGAATGGCGGCGAGGTTTTTGTTGTGGGTGGAGATTCAATTATTACGTGGACAGGTGTTGCGGCGCATAGTCTTGTACGATTAGAATATAGCACGGATAATGGTGTGCGATGGAAAAATATTGATACAGCACGTGGGCTTGAATATATCTGGAACAATATTCCTCCTCCCGCAAGTTCTCAATGTCTTGTGAGAGTAAAACAATTGGAAGGCATTGATGTAATTGGAGAATTATTCCAAACATTGACCGATCATAATCTTGATGTAAAAGCGCTGGCAAGTACAAATTTGCTTGTTTCCGGTTCCTATGATGGAAAACTCAAAGCATGGGATATTTATTCGGGTAAATTGCTTCAGACTGTTATCGCCGATTCCGGCGGTGGTGGTATTTACAGTATTGCCATGAATAAGTCAGGCGCCATAGCCGTAGGAGGTGGGGCAAAGATTATATCATTATGGAGTGAAAAAATACAGAAGTTACGAACTCTCAGTGCCCATGAACATGCAGTGTTAGGGCTTGCTTTCAGTCCGGATGGAAAAACTCTTGCCAGTGGCAGTGCTGATAATTCTGTGAAATTATGGAATGTCCAAACCGGTGCAGAAATACCATTGATACTCAGGCATACTTCCTGGGTTACTTGCGTTACCTTTAATCCCGGAGGAACTATTCTCGCTTCCGGAAGTTATGATAATACCATAAAGTGGTGGAATCCGCAAACAGGTGTGTCAATAAATCAACTACGAGGACATACTGATTATGTCCATGCGATTGCATTTAGTCCTGACGGAACAAAATTTGCCTCGGCAAGTAAAGACGGAACATTAAAGATATGGGATGGTCAAGATGGCAGATTGTTGAGAACAATGCAAGGACATCACGATGGCGCATATAGTATTGTTTTTAGTCCTGATGGCAGATTATTGATTTCTGCCGGAGAAGATGCTGTCATTAAAATTTGGGATATAAATACCTATACATTGAAAAATACACTGTATGGACATAAAGAAGCAATTTTGTCTCTGACAATAAGTCAAAATGGTAAAATGCTTGCCTCCGGCAGTCAAGATAATACCATTAAATTATGGAATATGGACGAGGTGGTTTTTCAAATAGACAGTTCCGACGCAGTATTTTCCATAGTGCAACCACAAGCAGCATCACATGATATTCACATGGGACGTGTTGGCATCGGTATGAACAAAGACTCGATTATTACAGGATTTATTGGTAATACAGGAAATTATCCTTTTGATGTACAAGCAATAACAATAGTAGGTACCCATGCTTCGGCTTTTTCCATTGTTTCGGGCACACCACCTATTCGTATAATGTCCGGGAATAAACATGATATAGAATTTCGATTTACTCCTGAATTTGAAGGATTGCACACAGCACAAATACACATTATTACGCAATCGGACACGCTTCGTCAGATAATAAAGGGTGAGGGTGTGCGCCAATCACTGAGACCGATGGGTTCTATTATTGATTTTGGTATGGTGGAAGTCGGAAAAAGTAAAGACACAATAAAAGTGATGACCGTAAAAAATGTGGATAATGTACCCTTGACAATTTTGAATACAAGCCATGGAAAACCCAATAGTACTGATTTTATTACATTGGCGCGTGGCGGCTATTTTACGATTCCGCCGGATGAAATTCATACTATGGATTTTAGATTCATACCATCTGATACCGGCAGAACAAGTGGAACTGTGGAATTTCATTATAACGGTGTGGGAAGTCCATTAATTATACAACTTTTTGGTGAAGGTATAAGAAAAAGAGCTAAAATTGTACGTCCTTCTCTGCACATTGATACACTTATTTGTGCAGATGAAAGTGCATTGCCTGTTTCAGTCAAAAATCGCGGTAATGATGTCCTTATTATTGATAGTCTTAATGTATCCGGTGTCCATAGTGGTGAATTTATTCTACAACAATCGCTTCCTCTGCGAATAGAACCCGATAGCGTACAAAATATTGTGGTACGCCTTAGACCTCAATCACAAGGGACAAAAAGTGCAATTCTTCATATTCATTCAAATGCTGAATCAGATACGATTATTTCTGTTCCATTATCCATGCAAAAAGAATATGTGTCGGTAAAAACACCGTCAATAATTGATCTTGGTATTCTTTGTCCGGGTGAAACGAAAGATTTTTTTATACCTTGTACCAATGATGGCAGTATTCCTGTACAAACGACGGTGACTGAGGACAGAGATGTGAATATTATTTCAGGTGTTCATACTCTTAATGTAGGGATGAAGGATTCTTTATTTTTACATTTTTCAGGTCTTTATGAGAGTGGTAGTTTTAGCAGAATGATTCGTATTTCCGATAATTGTGGAACATTACATACTGTAGAAGTTAAAGGAATTATTGACTCTTCCCATATTGTGACGGATTCTATTATTAATCTTGGAATACTATGTCCTGATGAAACGCGAGATTTTATGATTTTCTTTCAGAATAATGGGAAAATCCCGGTAGAAATGATTATTAATGGAGATAAGGATATACAGGCAGTTTCCGGAGTAAAAAATATTGATTTCGGAAAAAAAGATTCATTACTCATACATTTTTCGGGTCTTCAAGAATTTGGTAATTTCAGAAGAACAGTGTCATTTACTGACAATTGTGGTGTTGCAAGAACAATACATATTACAGGTACTATTGATTTTCCTTTAAAGGTATCGCAAAGTATTGTCATATCCGCACAATTAGGTCAAAAAGAAAAAGGTCAAATCACTCTCAATAATGTAACCAATCGTGAAATTATCATATATGGAATAAAAGGAATACAAGAGCCTTTTTCTCTTATTGGCAATCCATTCCCTTTCGTGATACAAGCTCAATCACAAAAAGACATTGATGTCGAATTTAGCCCAAGCGGTACTATTCCCGTCATTGATACCATTCAATTACAAACTAATACCTGTACTGTGGCGGGCATAATACAATTACACGGTATAACTACCCTGAGCAGCTCAGGTATTGTAAAAACTTTTCATGTTTCGGGTTATGCAGGTGAAGAAATAGAAATACCGATACAATTAATATCACAAGAGAATATAGCACAATCGGGTATCACAAGTATAGATATGGAACTGAGCTTTAATCCTACTTTATTATCGCCGATAGGATATAGTGTAGAAATTATCAATG
>JAFLBY010000004.1 GCA_017302855.1 Candidatus Kapaibacterium sp. | reverse complement strand
AATGTCGGAGTAATTGCATACCCCGACAGAACAAAGTACGATTAACGTTTCGAGAATTGGAAGCGTTTCCGTGCTTTTTTCTGACCGTATTTTTTACGCTCGACCATACGAGGGTCACGCGTCATAAATCCGGCACTGTGCAGTGCAGGACGCAATGTCTCATTATATTCAACCAAAGCACGGGAAATGCCAAGGCGAACAGCACCTGCTTGACCATTTTTACCGCCGCCATTCACTTTGATGGAAATATCAAAGCTACCTTCTAATTTGGCGACTGTTAATGGGCGCAATGCTTCGAGACGAGATAAGGCGATAGGAAAATACTCTTCAATAGGAAGAGAATTGACCGTCACTTTACCTGCGCCCGGCGTAAGACGAACCTGCGCAATGGCAGTTTTGCGTCGTCCGGTTGCCGTCATAACGTTCATGAGTTATACTCCGAAGGATAAAGGGGTTATTAAATCTGTTAATTATAATGCATTGAAAGCAAGTTCGAGAGCTACCGGCTCTTGAGCGGCATGGGGATGCTCGCTGCCTGCATATACTTTCAATTTTTTACCCATTTGGCGACCCAAACGGTTTTTCGGCAACATACCTTTCACTGCCAACTCAATGACTTCTTCGGGTTTACTTACGACAAGGTCTTTGAAGCTGCGGAAACGCTCACCGCCCGGATAACCGGTATGGTGCATGTATTCCTTCTGTTCCTGACGCTTGCCTTTCACCTGAATCTGTGAGGCATTGACAACGATAACAAAGTCACCGCAGTCAACATGAGGCGTGAAATACGGCTTGTTTTTACCGCGTATAATTGCTGCCACCTGTGACGCAACGCGTCCAAGGGTTTTGCCCGCTGCATCAACAACGTACCATTTACGCTGTACATCTACTTCACGGACTGATTTCGTGATTTTCGCTGAGGATTGCACGATTTTCTCCTGCTATAAATCAATATGCTAAACACAATAGCTTGCAAATATAACTCTTTCCATTGATTGAACAAGTATTCGCTGTTTACCTTCCGGAGTCAACCCAAGACTCTTCGGAAAGGATTGGGGTTGTGTGTTTTATGCTAAATTTTTATTTTTTAGGGACTTGGAGATTGTGATTCTATAGAATTGAAGATGACATTTGACTCATCGTTCTTGCTATTGTATCATGACTAATTTTTTAGGTCGGAACATATATTATTTGCCCAATATTTTGTCGAATCGCTTTTCCATCGAGATACTGCCTTCCAAGAAGGTCCTATACTCTTGGGTGTTTTGCATGAGAATATCGTGACGTAAACTATCCCATTCATGAGTTAATTGTTGGGTGAAGAATTCGGTGATTGTGCGGACATTGTTTTCAGCATCCCATACTATATGAGCGGGCTTGCCAATGCGAACAAACATTTCCGGTCTTTGTTCACGCAGAAAATCATAGCGTAATGCTACGGGAGCAAAATATGCGGCGCCAAGCAATTTAGCAAGGATGCCTATGCCCGATTCACAAACAATGGGGCGATATTCTTGCGGCACTAATTGACCTTGCGGAAATATCCACAATGATTTTGATGTGTTACGTAATATGTCGGCGCAATAATGAAGGGAAGTCAAAGCCGAACGCGGGTCGGAGCGGTTGACGGAGAACATACCTATTTTTCGGAAAAAACGATATTTTTCTAATTGTGTATCTTCCATCATACCATAAGCATCAAGCTGAAGCACACGCAATGACAGCACAATAGTGGCAGCGGCATCCCACCATCCGCCATGTGTACAGTACAAAATAAGCGGTGCATCCGCATGGTGTGTATCTTTCCATTGACTGATGTTTTCCTCGCCTGCAATCATGCTGCGGTAGAATGTCGAGCGTATCTGATGCTCAAAATATCTGCCCCAAAACCATTTGTGCACAGATGATGGTGCGGCTGTAATTATCGTTTTTTCTTTCATATATCGTATTTTCGTCTTTATCGGTGCTTTACAATCACTGTGACGTGTTTTCTTATACTACATTGCGCTTTTGTTCTGATGCCAATTTCAACCGGAAATATCTTGTTTATCCTATCGGCAATTCTTTGCATTGCTTCATGTAATCCTTTTGCGCCCGCTTTATCGGACAAAGATGATAATAGCACTACTCTGGGTGATCAAAGAACTGTTGAAGGGGTATTTCAAAATTTTCGTTATGCCTACCAATTTAAAGACACATTATCCTATGGGCGATTACTTGCACCGGAATTTACGTTTATTTATCGTAATTATGATGACGGTATTGATAATTCATGGGGACGCGATCAGGATATGATTTCTACTGCCGGTTTGTTTCAAGCATCGCAGAATCTTGATTTAGTGTGGAATGATATTGTTATATCCACCGGCGATTCAGTACTGCAAGATATTTCGCGTGGATTTAATTTATCTATTACTTTTAGTCCTACCGATATTATTCGATTACAAGGTCGGGTAAATTTGCGCATTCGCCGTGCAACCCCACAAGAGCCATGGATTATTTCACGATGGCGAGATGAATCCAATTATTAGAATATTTATAAAATCTATAGTGCTTATTCTCACAGAAAAGTGATGTAATGTTTGGAATACTGAGGATAACTTCGTAAGTTGCAGTCAGTCACGGATAAGTAATGCAGTTTTTTCTGTAAATACTATGGATATAACAACCATAATACGACTCCCCCCCCCGTGCATTATTCACTTGATGCACGCTATACTCTACTATGCCACAGACCACTCACCGCCTAAAGGAAAGAATGATGAAGCCAACAATACACCCTACTCTTTCAATAACTTACTTATCATTAATCCTTTAAATTTATGAAATACTTACAATCAGCACTGCTTGGCTTTACAGCAGTCATTATCTTCTTCTCTTACCAAAGTGAAAGTAAAGCACAATGTCCTACAGGATGGACAAATGTTAAAGTTCCGCTCACTATCAATGGTTGTCAATATGAACTTGATCTCTGTGTTTATTGTAGTCCTCTTGGTAATATTAACCAAACTCAAATTTTAAGTATTACGAAATTACCTTCTATTCCCAATTGTATTCAGACTTGGACTTTTCAACAAGTGGTAAACTACGTGAATTCACAAATCGGTACCTCAAGTTTCTATAATTCATATTTGTGTCCGAATATGACTATTCCTCCTTGCAATGACCCGAATCGTATAACAAGAAAGTATTATGATTGGACATGTTGGCGAGTAAAAAAAATCATGTATTTCGGGCAAGAACATATTGTTTATGCACCATGTGAAAACAGTGCATACTGTTACAAAGAAGTTGATATCTGTATATTCAATGGCATTGTTCGTGAAACAGTCGTAAGTGGACCTACATTGATGAATGGACCAATTAATTGCACTTTGGAAGGTTCTGATATCCCGGTTCCGAGTAATTATGATGAATGGAGCGACTGCTATATTTATCATACTGATTGCAATCCATAATTTTACTCAATGGGGGATGAAAAAACCATTCATCCCTCTTCTTTTAGGAGATAAACTATGAAAATTATATTCTGCCTTATACTTATTGTAGGCAATAGCATCACTGTTCTATCGCAATGGCAAAAAATAGTCCTTGAAAATAAGTCGCCGGCAACGAATATGGAAGTAATAGCATTAAGCGATGGATTATTAACACGCAGTGGAAATATACTATACTCTAAACTCTATGGTGAACAAATATGGAAGCCACTTAAAGGAAATGAAATGCCTTTAGTACAAAGAAGAAAACACTATGGCGACACCATTGTTGTATCAAAAAACAGAGCAGATTTTTCTTTATCGTTTTCCACCGACAAAGGGGAAACATGGACTGATATTACAAGTCCTTTGTTTTCTTCTCTGATAGAGGATTTTTATATATCGGGAAATTTAATCTATGTTTTATCGCGCACAGATTCGGAACCGAATAAAAATTCGGCATTATTTCTTTCCAACGATAAAGGTAAAACATGGGAAAAAGTAAGCAATGTTCCGGGTGGATTTCAATATTCATTTATTGAAAAAATAGGGGATACGCTTTTTCTTGCCCGTCCACCGATTGATGCACCAATCACTGACACCACTTATTCCGGTGTTGTGCGCAGTGTTGACAAAGGAAAAACATGGACAACAGTAAATGAGGGCTTGGGAAGCAGGTATATCAGCTTTTTACAAGCAAAAGGAAATATCCTTTATGCAGGTACATATAATGGACTGTATGCAAGTGACAATTATGGCAAAACATGGTATTATGCCGGAAATGGTATGTCTGCGAGTAAAGCCGATTTTTTGGATTTTAATGCAGATACTCTTGTCTGCTTAATTGACGGTATGGTCTATCAATCTATTGATAATGGTACAATGTGGAATAGCATTACCGATAGCATCGCCCATATTATCAGAACGCAAGGAACATTTTTTTATGGTCTCACCGTCCATAAGGGGAACATCTATATTTCATCGTCGCGAGGATTGTTCCGCAGTTCCGATAATGGGCAAAATTGGTCTAAAGAACAATTTGCCGATGCGAATAGTTCACATTATCTTTATGCAGATGGCTATCGCCTCTATGCCGACACTTATGATATGGGACTCTGGTACTCTGATGACAGAGGCGTATCATGGCAAATATTAGATAGTAATCTTTCCGGTTTGGTGGAAGTTGCGCCGGCACATTACAATCTTATTGTCGGCGAGAATTCTCTTTTTTCACGAAAATTTTTCACCAATACTCTTTATCGTACCGATAAAACACCTATGAAATGGAGGCAAATGAATATGCCTGTTCCGAGCGGTTTTGTCAATAGTATTATGGAATGGAAAGAATCAATGTATTTATCACATTCTACGGGTTTATATCGCTCGGACACGAAAGGAGAAACATGGGAAAAATTAGACATTAAAGATCAACCGACAGAATGTATCAATATTCGTGATACCCTTTATCTATTATCGCAAGGTGGCACTGTGTATCAATCAACCGATGGCACAGTATGGAATCAAATATTAGGATCCTTTTATAATCGTATTCTGCGTTTTAAGAAAACAGATCATTTTATGGCTATTGTCCTCAATACCAATAGACCTACAACAGGGACATTTTTCTTGGGACTCTTATCAAAAGATAAAGGAAAAACATGGGATACTTTACAATTTGAAGTAAATGACCTTCTGCTTCATGGTTCACAAATACTTGCATTATCGCGTGACAACGGAGTGTTCTACAGTGCCGATGAAGGGAAAACATGGACGTCCAAGAATGACGGAATTGATGAATTGGATTCCTTATCTTTGTACAATTTTCAAAGAATAGATGATGATTTATTTATTGATGGTTCGACGAATTACAAAGCAAAATTCAGTAATTATCTCACGTCATTGAATGAAGAGTTTATCCCACAATATTTTTATGCGGCATCACCCTATCCTACACCGGCAAAAAACAATGTCAGAGTAAAGGTCTATTGGGGGAATGACATCTCCATGAGTGCAGAAAACATTGAAATTGTAAATATATTTGGCGAAAAAGTTTCTAATAATCAAGATATACGATTAATTCCGGCAGGCGATTTTACAGGTTTTGTGGAATGGAATTGTGGGGCTGTTGCTCCCGGCACATATATTATGACAATACGACACGGTACAAAAACATCAGTAATAAAACTGAGTATCAGCCATTAATGGAAGTAACAAAGGAGGAGATTTTTGAAATTTTCTCCTTTGTATTATAAAGTTTATTCTCCTTTTTCTAAAAATTTACCGATGAGTTGGGAAAGAGTTACGAATGATATGGGCAATTCATTTTTTGTCGTTCTTTTAAGTCTTTATGTTAAACTTACACACAATCGTTTGCGAATTTATGAAGCAGTTGAGTGATAATTTCAAATGAGAATATATAGGCGCAATATAAATATACTAACGTAATTAAAAGTTTTCAAACCTACCTGCTTTTGGATAAATAGGATGATATGGAAAGTAAATTATTTGTTGTTTATCCATTTTTTTAGAAAACTTTCATCTGAACTTATTTTTCCAATAACTTTATATTTCGATTTCTTAAGAGTTGAAGAATTGGACAGATTCTCTTTGACTACTTGCCAAGGAAAGTTCCCGCTTGAGTGTATAAAGTAATCGCCACTATTTGAAAGTAATATATATCCTGTATGAGAATCAAGCCCAATTATGTAGATTCCATTTCCATGTTTTTTTATTTTACTGATGAACTCTCCAATATCTATATTTGAATATTTGTGAATATTTTCTTTGCTGACCAATGTGCGTATCATCTCTTCAGAAGCACATTGTGCTAATTTCACTCTGTTTAAAGGTACTCCAATATCCCGTAACGTTGTTGTGACAAAATATCCACATGCAATTTCGCCGGTGTTTGGAGTTTCGGTAATGCCGTTAAATCCCCATTTAGTCCCATACCAATAAGGGAATATCTTAGAATTCATAATTTTAATAAATTTTTTTTCTAAGTCTTTTTTATTGAATTTTTTACACCGAGTAGTGTCTTTATCCTGAATGATTGAATTAAGAACATTTGTGTAGTTCTTGTTATCAAGTATAGGTTCACTATTGAAAATATATCTGTTATCCCATAATAGATATGAACTCATTACTAACATTGATAGCAATATGACAATAGGTCTAATTTTCTTGAACATTAATACGTCCGGTGCCGATATTTTTGCATAAATAATGATTGATGTCTAAACATTCAATGGCTTCAGTCAGCCCTGTTTTAGTAAACACTTTGTAAGCGTCATTCTTTAATTGTCGGTTTTTTTCTCTTTTTTTTTCAACATTAAAAAAATCATAGCACAAAATGTTATCAAATAAAGAGTGTCTAATGCCGGTTTCTTAAAAGTAAAAGTTTCAAAGTTTATATCTTTAAATAATGCTAAACCAATTGGAAAAGCAAGTATAGCAAAGACCAAATTAAATCCTATTTTATCTTTCATTTTTTAATCCTATGATAATAAGTCAATAAATGTTCCTAAAAGTATCACTGTCAATGTAAATGTTATCATTCCCAAAAGATAAGCAAAGAAGGCTTTAACGTAATGACTAAGTTTGCCTTTTCCAAAAAAGCTCCCAATTGCCCATGTCGTGTAAATGAAACCAACAATCCCTGCAATTTGCATGACATCAATATGTGTTAACCCTTGAATGATACCAAACACGGAATAAACAAGCATACCCATTCCCATCACAAAGCACAATAAAATGAGAATTTCAAAGAAATTATAGTCATATTTTTTGAAAAAAATTCTTGTCCATAAAGCAATAAAAATTCCCATCATAATATTCGCATATCCATAGTGCCCTTGTATCCATTTGAAAATTGTAGTTGTTGTTGATTTTTTATTGTCCAAGTATTGCACATAACCATCTTCAAGATGGAAGAAATGGTTACATAAAGTATAAATTAAGGAAGTGATAATTATGAAAATAACCGGTTTGACAAGTCTGCTTCTATTTTCAGTCAGATAATTCTTAATGTTTTGTCCGGGATTAACTATGAGTTCTCTGATTGTAAATAAAATTCCACGTTCAAAATGTAAGACATGTTGAATTTCGTGAATTATGTATTTCCCATCAATTCTTTTTAGATTTGCCGGCTGTCCACACTCAGGGCAGTATTTTAGATGTATTTCGGTATTACAATTTTTACAAATCATTTGTTCCGTCTCGTATATAGTTTGTTTATCTCTGCATAGATTGTTGTCAAATCGCCATTGACATTTTTCAGCTACCCAAAGGCAACTATGTAATCGGCATGTTCATTCAGCGAACGAAACTTTGTCTAAACGCAAAACTGCCCGCGAAGCACTGAACATCCACCTTTTGCAAAACACTTGTGTCTATTGAAAAACTTGCTATTGCAAAACTACATAAGTGATATGACATAACAATCGCTTCAAGCATCCTTGCCGCCCATCACAACACATAAGCTCCTTTGCAGTGTATCATCTCTACGCTTTCTCACACTATTGATTATTAGTTCTCAACATTATCATTGAGTTGTGCAAAGGGGACGGATATTGGGTGCCGGCGTTCTGTCTTTCTATGCCGTCATTAGTTTGATGTTACCGTTTCTAAAAGTTCGCTGTCAAAAATTGCAGCCGGTGAAATTACTATTTCGTCCATTGGGATTTTATCACCATAACGTTCTTTTATTTTTTTCTTAACAGCTTCGTTTGTCAAGTTAAATTTACTAAGTTTTTCAAGTTTTCCTATTTCAATTCCTGTCGCACGTTTATAGATTTTCCAAATGAGTTCGGAGCAATAAATTTTGTCGTCACTCCACTCAAAAGTCAGATCATAATTTTTGCCCATAAATCTCTCACCTTCTTTTTTCATTTTTTTAAGTGTCTCAGTAGTAAAAACTTGGTCAGCGTTTTTAAGTCGCTTGATGACATAATGTCCATTTTCTCCACGAGCAATCCATTTGTCAAGAGGTGTTGTTTTTATCGGTTGAATTGCTTCAAAAACGTAATATAGTCCGTTGTCACTGTAAACAATTCCACAATGAGAGTATTTTGAATTTGTCGCAAGTTGAATGGCTTTGCTTTGTTTTGAAAGCGAGGTATGAAAATGATGTCACCATTTTTTATTTCGTCATTAGCGACAAGCTGTTTTACTTCGTTTTTCGCATTGTCAAGTCGGTGTTGTGGGTCATATAATTTTCGTTTGACGTAAAGTCCAGCAAAAATTGTCAGCCCTAACAATCCAAGTATGATTATTATTTTTTTCATTATTATTTATCGTTGTTACGTCGTCTGCTACGCTTGCAGCAAACCGCGTTTATGTAGTTACTGTACGCAAACACAGCTTGCTCAAGAAGTAATGAAGTAAATTCTTAGTCATGCGGCGAACATCTATGGCTGGAATCTACAACTCAATACCTCGTTTATTTCTTCAAAACTACAAAACATTGTCTATGTGTCCAAAATAAATAAAGTAAATTTCTCTGTGTCGGAGTAAAAGCATTGCTTTATAGATTCACTGATCTGTATTGTTAGTCCGCGACATCAAGAGGACTTTTCATTCTATCAGAAGGCAGCAATCTCTTCATTGTTCTATTGCACATTTACCGCAAGGATATTATACCTTAATTCTTTCCTCACCAACACAATCATATTCGTATCCCCTCCATGTCATACGATAATTTTTCTTAAAAACACACATACTTGTAACTTTCTGAGGAACACTGAGGTCTGTGATAATCCTTTATGAACGATGTGGAGATTTTTATGAAGTTTTGTACTCTTGCTCTTATAGTATTTTTAGCTGCATTGCATCTTAGAGCACAATCCGATATTGATTACAAACAAACTACTCTCTCCGATGTGGATTTATATGTTTCTAATAATGGTATCATCGGATATAATAGTAAGCAAGGAATGGCAGGACTCCTCTATCCGCGCGGCTCACAAAATCAATATCTCTTTGGGTCAGGTACATGGTTCGGTGCAAAGAAAAGAGTGAGCAATATCCTTCGTAATTTAGTGATAAGGTCGTACAATCTCAGTTCGGGAAAATCATGGATGACACCTGGGAATATGGGTGATCCTGATTCATTATCACAGGAGATGATTAATCAGTATCAAGTGGAACGCTCAACAGATTTTACTCGGGATGGTTTGCACGCAAAAAATCAGATGCCGCCTTGGTCGCTCTGGAAAACTGCTGAATCTGATGAATCAGGTATATATGTACCCACGATTGACAAAAGAAACTCAGCAGTATATCCGCAGGGTGTTGCGATGGTCTCCGATGAAATGTTCCATTCACGTTACCATGACAGTAACCTCGCTCGCTACGAAAGATCAATTGAAAGGAACAAAAAAGACGGGTATCCACTCGGTTTACAATTCGATGAAAAAATCTTTACCTGGAAAAATTCACCCTTACATTCATCTATTATTGTGCAAAAAACTATCACCAACAGTTCTACAGATACACTTTTCGATTGTTATATAGCTTGTGTTTTCGATCCTGATATAAGATTTTCCAATAATTTGAAAAGTTTTCAAAATGATAATATCCGGAGCATCAATACCGATAATACGCAAGTTTTTTTTGCATGGACAAATACCGATCAGGGTGAACAGGGAAAAAATTTCGGGTATTTAATGGCGGCTTATCTTGAAACTCCCGCTATTAATAATGATAGTTTACGTACAAGTAAATCATATAATCACAGAGCACCCATATCTGAACAAATAGGAACATATTCTGTAAAACTTTATACATCTGTGGGTTCCGGATTATCTATTGACGACTATACATTTATAACCGAAAAAGATTCTACAAGTTATGTAATAAATATAGATATAAGAGCATTGCTTTGCACGGGTTCATTTACATTGTTGCCCGGACAAAGTACACGTATTGCTTATTGTATTTCCATTGTTGACTCGCTTAATGGAAAAGAACCTGAAGGCAGTAATGATGATATTCCTATTATTCTTAAAAAATTACAACAAATTCAACAAGTATATTCTACTGTCTCGGATTATACGCTAAAACAACAAGAAACAATTGATAGAATACTCGCTCCCAACCCTGCGAACACAACGGTCATTATCAATAGCAGCGAACAACACGCTATCACGATACAGGCAATTTCCGTACTTGGCGAAATATTCCCCGTCGAATATTCTGTTCTCAGCGCAGAATCTCTTCAATGTTCTATTGCACATTTACCGCAAGGATATTATACCTTAATTCTTTCATCACCAACACAATCATATTCGTATCCCCTCCATGTCATACGATAAACTTTCTTAAAATCACACATACTTGTAACTTTTGTCATCATGATACTCTCTGTGCAGGGAACAAGAAACTCCTTTGTTACATATACTTATTTTGTGGAGACTACTATGAAAACTTTATTCATTGTGGTATTAGCTATTGCAGGTGCAGGTCATCTGTATGGACAATCCGCCTATCAAACCAAACAGACCACTCTCTCCGATGTGGATTTGTATATTTCCAATTATGGTATTTTGGGAAATAATACAGCCAAATCGTCGGCTGGGCTTATTTATCCGCGCGGCTCACAAAATCAATATCTCTTTGGATCAGGTATATGGTTCGGAGCAAAAAAACGGGTGAATAATACCCTCACTCCTTTGGTTGCTCTTACGTACAATCCCAATTCGGGATATTCATGGATGACACCCGGCAATAGTGATGACCCTTACCCTTTACCGAACGACATGAATATCAAATATCATGTGGAACGCTCAACGGAATTTACTCCCGATGGTCTGCATATACAAAATCAAATGCCGCCTTGGTCACTATGGAAAACAGCCGATGCCCCAACAGGTGTCTATGTGCCCACAATTTCTGAACGTAACTCTGCGGTATATCCGAAAGGTGCGGCTATGGTCTCCGATGAAATGTTCCACTCTCGTTACCACGATAATAATCTTAATCGCTATGAGGGCGGCTCTACGCTTCGCGGTCAAGAAGGATTTCCACTTGGTTTACAATTCGATGAAAAAATATTTACATGGAATAAAGCACCATTACGCTCATCCATTATTGTACAACAGAGCATCACCAATACTTCTAATGACACACTCTTCGATTGCCATATCGGGCATGTTTTCGACCCTGATATTAGCACACTCAATAATGCCCAAGGAGCGCAAAATGATAATATTCGCCCTATGAATATTGATAATTTGAACGGTGTATATGCTTGGTCAAGCAGCAATCAAGGTGAACAGGGAAAAAATTTCGGGTATTTGGCAATTACACATTTGGAAACACCCGCAGTGAATGATGATGCGCTGCGCACCGTAAAATCTTATACACAACCGGCACCATATTCAGAACAGGTTGGAATTTCGGCTATCAGATTTTTTGATATTCAGACCGACCCAATAACAAATAATGACCGCTACAATTTCATGAGCGAAAATAAAAAAGACGGTGAAAAATTACAAGCAGATATTAGAGCATTGCTCAGTACAGGGGCATTTACTTTATTGCCCGGACAAACCGCTCGCGTTGCCTATTGCATTACAATTGTTAATCCAATCAAAGGCAATGAAACTACAGGAAGCGATGAAGATTTTTCGGCTGTGCGCTCTGCCATCACAGAAAATCAACAACAATATATCAATGGCACAGTAGCAAATATTGCAGATAATAATGAACAAAGTACGTGGACACTTGCTCCTAATCCCGCGCATAACTCTGTGACGGTGGCAGGACTTCTCAATAATGATATAGTCCGTGTGCAGGCAATTTCCGTACTTGGCGAAATATTCCCTGTCGAATATACTGTTCTCAGCACAGAATCTGTTCAATGTTCTATTGCGCATTTACCGCAAGGATATTATACTCTTTTAATAACAGCATCAAATCAAACTTATTCCATGCCATTGCATAGTATCAAATAAACACTATTCACAAAAAACTGTATATAAAAAAAAGCCGTGTTTTTTGCACGGCTTTTGTGTCAATAGTGGTATATGGAACGTGGTGTTAAAGATTTTATGGAAGTATGGTCACGCTGTGATGATACATTCCCGATACTGTTGTAATGCGTGCTATATATGTTCCTGTCGGTAAAGAAGATATATCAATAGGTGTGGGTGATAGTATTGGCGCAGGCACAGACATTATTGACTGTCCTTCTACAGTAAAATATTCTATACTAAGAATTTCGGATTCCTCCGAGTTAATAGTCATTGTGCCCGATGCCGGATTGGGATATATCATAACAGCATTGTTTTCTTGATTATCTTCATCAATATCCGATGTCACTATATTCTGATAATACAATCCTTTTTGCGTTCCGACAAATATTCTGTTATCCGTATAAGAAAGCCATAAAGCTCCGAAAATATCCGATATTTTTTGCCATTGTGACGATGAAGCCATGCGTGTAAAAATACCGACATTGGTATAAAGATAATATAATCCATCACGAATTGATATTCCATTCATTATTACATAGGTAGTTTCGTTTTCTAATCCTTCTCGCCAATCATTCCATGTAATACCATTATCGGTGGAACGTATAACCGAGCCTTGGTTAAGAGTAAGCACAATTGTTCCTTCATCAATTACCATATCTGATATTACTGCAAGGAAATTGCCAATATATATTTTTTGCCATTGCGTGTCTTGAGTATTTTTTCGGAATAATCCTGCATTTGTTCCTGCAAAAAGTGTTTGCCCCGCTTGTGTCACTCGCACCACTTCGCTTATATTTTCTATAGTCAGTAAATTATGGGTGATATTTTGCCATGTTACACCGCCGTCATTTGTGAAGAATATGCCGGATTTATTATGTTCATGCGGAAATAAATCAGCTGTGGTAACATATAAAGTATTGCCTTGTTGAGTAAAACTTTGGCACCTTACGCCGTTAAACCCTGCCGTGTCCCATGTATTTGATGGAGAATTATAACGAAAAATTCCTTTTTCACTCGCCATAAAAATGGTGTTATTATGAACAACAGCATCATTGAAGGCTATACCTTTCATTGTGGGACCAAACCAATCAGTACCATTATTAGTGCTTGTGAAAATACCATTACTTGTTGCGGCATACAATGTGGAGCCGAATATAGCAAGTCCGTGAACACTCACATCATGTAATCCTTGATTCATCGGAGCAAAACTATTGCGACCATTGGCAGAATGAATTATACCTTGTGTCTGCAATCCTACATACAGACCATCCTGACTCCGGTGCAGTGAAAGTATTCCTTCATCATAATCATTGTTGATGTCGGTATCAATCCATTCATTGCGTGTTGTATCATAGAGTTTTATGCCATCGGAGAGTGTTTGTATTGCAAGGTAATCGCCACCACCCGCTAAGCGTATGGCTATCGTTTCTTCGGAAAGATTTTGATTAAACTTTTGCCATGTTATTCCTTCATCTGTGGAGCGTATAATCCCTTGTGTGGTAGCTGCAATAACGTGATTGCCATACTCACATATATCTTGTACAAACATATACTCCGATTCATTGAGCGTAGGTGTCACTTTTAACCACGCATTACCATTCCATCGCATAAGTTCTTGTCCGATAGAAACATAGAACTTACTGCCGGCACGGATAATATCTGTCACACTTTGATGTGATTGGCTGTTGGAACTGTCTAAAACAATAGTCCATCGTTGTTGCGCGATCCCATAGTTAAGAAGATAACCGGCACTTGTCCCCGCCATAATCATAGTTGGTGTGGCATACAGTGCCGTAATATTGCCATCTTTTTCGACGACGTCCAATAGTGAAGGCAATGGTGTAAAGCTATTATCGGCACGTTTGTATATGTAGATATTTCTATCACTTACACAAACATATACACCCGGATCGGTAATTTGTACCTTTGTAAAAGGAATGATACTGACCGATTGCGGAATACTGTTCCATTGAATACCATAATCTGTTGACCAAAAAACACCGGATTGCGTGCCGACGATAATTTCGCTCCCTTTTTTATCTATGCTATAGACATTTCCACCTTCAATACCGACGGATGATGTAAGGGTGAGTTGTGTCTGGGCAAAAGTGCCGATACACAAACAGAAAAAACTTATACTGTACAAAATATAATGTGTCATTATTACTCCAAATCATTGTTTATAAAGTTGATATATACTGCACATGAACTGCGCACATTCATGTCTGTTAGCAATGACAGTGAAAACAGGGGAATGTTTCCGCCAATTTTTTACTATATTTCCATGTCGGAGCGTCACTATATGACAATACTTCGCTCAAGTGCAATCACAATATCATACAAAGGATAACGATATGAGTGTAGGTCAGCAAATTCATGAACTGATTCGTTCGATGAGTCCATCGGAGAAGGGATACTTCAAAAAATACTCAGCCCGTCATATTATTGGCGAAGGCAATGATTATATGACATTATTCGAAGCCATTGATTCTCTGGAATCATATAGCGATGATGCTCTTGTGAAAAAAAACAGTATCAAAACAATGGCACAACGATTACCCGGAATTAAGAATTATTTATACAAGCAAATCATGGAATCATTGCGCTCATACCATAGCGGGAAAAATCAGGCGCAAGTCATTCAAGATGCTCTCTATGATGTGCGTTTATTATCCGAACGCGGATTATATACCCATGCAGAAAAAATTGTCAAAAAAGCAGTGGAAATGGCTCGCGAGATTGAGCATAATCGTTTATATCTTGATGCACTCACCTATTATTTATTGGTCATATCGCATTTTGTCAGCGATAAACATTATGGTGAACTTTCGGAGAGTATTATCAATGAATTAGAAAGTGCTTCCGAAAAAGTCTATAATGAATATTTGTATTGGATCTATAATTTGCGTATTGAAGATTCACTTGTGGCGCAAGGTATTACCACGCATGCAAAAGAACAGTACTCCGCAGATATATTATCCCATCCATTGATGAGCACGGTACAACCTTTATCATTTACTGCATGGCTTTCTTCAATGTTTATTCAAACATCGCATTATCAGTATATCGAAAAAAATCAAGAAAAATCACGCGAAATAAGCGAAATAATAGTAAAGAAATTTGAAGAAAACCCCATTCGCAAAGAACAATATTTTGGATTATATATTGGTACATTGACAACCATGCTGTCATATTACTGTCTGCACAAACACTATGAACTTTATGAAAATAATATTTATTTATTGCGTGACAGTATGCAGCAAAAAAATCTGAATGCCTATCAAAAAGCACGTGCCGCCATGTTATTTCTTCGCACCGAAATAACGTATGATATGGTATCGGAAAATATGGAGCGTTTTGCGGAAAATATACCCGAATATACTAAACTCTATCAGACATATCAGCATTTTTTCCCGCCGATTTATCAAAAATTACTGACGATGGAATGTGGGGCAATGTGTCTTGTGTCCGGCAATCCTCGACTTGCACTTGAATGGTTTCAGCGCACACTTTCATCTGATGCACATATCCGTAGCGATGCCCATCGTTCTGCCGAATTATTATCATTATGTGCGCATCTGGATACCGGTGGGGAAGCATATCTTGACTATGGCATTCGTTCATTTACACGTTCTAAATCAAAATTTTTGCCTGTCACCGAATTTCATCGTCATTTTCTCAAATTATTGCGTCATATTGCGGAAGCACATTCCCCTCATGCACGGCATAGTCTTGTCAGCGGATTCATCGAGCAACACAGCAATAATACGGAAGCCGATCCTTTTCTTTTGAGTGTGCTTCGTCTATGGAAACCGAAATTTGTCCAAAAGAAAAAACAAAAGAAAAATCCCTATCTGTGAAAAAAGAAAAAAAATGATATAAGGAGGGAATATGTCCTTCGACCGCCCAATCATAGACAGTACAAGCAATAATATCGTCTAAAAATTACGATGAGCTGTGGAAGAGGTAGGGATAGGGGGTGGGGGTTTTATTTCGCCCTTGTCAGCCATGATGTTATTATTAATGAAATTAGTCCTGCGGAAATAGCTGTCACAATTACGTCCCCGTATTGTTTGAAGTCAAGTCCGCTTACAAGTCTTACCGAAATAATTGTTAATGTTAGTCCTACTAAAATTGCCCAGTATTTCAAACTTACATTTTCATTTACAGTCTTGTCTGTCGGAAGTCTATAAATGGCAAAAGCAATTACAAGTCCACCTAGTAAAGTCGAAGAATGTTGAAGTATTTTTAAAATTGGAATTTGTCTGCCAAAAAAACCAACAGAGTTTTGCAATTCAGGAATTGTCTGAACGAAATAACCGTGTTCGTGAGTAAAACTATCCCAAAAAATGTGCGAAGCTGCTCCGATTAAAATTGAAATTGTCACCACTAACCAATTATGTTTGAAGTAACTGTTCCAATCAAACTGCCTAAAAATCGAAAATCTTGATTTTAAAAATGTCGGTAAGTTGTCGAATAGTCTGTCACGAACAATGTTGTGAAATAAAAACGCAAGTAGGAGTCCAAGTGGCAGGTCGAACCAAAAAAGCCCGTCAATTGTATGGCTGTAATTGCTTTTAATTCTCATTCTTAAAAAATATTCAAAGTCAGGTGTTAAACTGCCGATTACAAGACCGGTCAAGGAAAACCATGGTCGAGGCAAAAATGTCAATGGTAAAACTATTGCTGGGTGTGAAAATGTAAATGGCATTTCTTAATTAACTGTTCGTTTATTTATTTCGGTATCGTCTTTCACAATGACCCCCAATGTTTGGCAGCTACCCGAAGGGCGGGACTTTTACCACAAAGCTTGATGTAACCACTGAGTCACCACTTTTGGGTAGGTGCTGTTAGCGACTGGCATTCTATTCTGGTCGTTTACAAAAGTCCTCAATATTAAATTATACAAGAGTTTATTATTGAGTAAATTATCTTACCTCTCATAATACGTCCACTTCGATTATTTGTCCCTTGTAATACTGCCTTTGAGTAGTCTTGAAATATTGGTTCCTGAACTTTGTCTTCGACTGCTTGATAAAAACTCTTCAATTCTGATTCAAGTTTGGATTGGTCAATTTTCTTATTTTCTCTAAATATTGTTCGATGCAACTCTACTATTAGTGTAAATAAGTCTGACTTTTTAAAAACTCTTGATTTTTCATCAAAGTTTAAATTATCAATTAAGTCAAGTAAATATTTAATTTGATATTCGATTTCTTCTTTTTGAGAGAACTCATCATTAAATCTTTGTAAGTATTCTTCAAATTCATCTTCGAGGTTAAAGTAGGTGCTCAATAAAGTTATAATGACTACAAGAGAAAAACCTAGGTCTCTCATACGTTTGATGTCATTATTTGTAAAGACTCTATGATTTTCGAAAAATTCAAGTTCTGAAATTGCGTCTGCAAGTCTTTTAATTTCTCCGTCATATCTTGAATTATGTATTTCAATTGCATTCAATGAATAGTTTGTGGAGTTGATTCTTTGAAATACTGTCTTGATAGTTTCAATATCTAACTTTCCTAAATCTCTAACCACTACTTCGTATTCAAGAAATGCTTCTTGTTGACCTGGCTCAAGTTTCGTATATGGTATCAAGCCATTCTCATATTTTAAGTCTTCTGAGCCAATGAAGTACTGGTATAGAGTAGTTATTCTTTGCTGACCATCAACCAATATCTCTTTACCTTCTCCACTTTCGAGATTTACTTCTCCTGCTGCAATATAAATTTCAGGGAATGGCAATTCATCTAAAACCGTTTGAATGAATGCTACTTTGTGTTTGTTAGCCCACACTAGTCTCCGTTGGAAGTCTGGTCTTGGTATCAATGACCCTGCTTTTAAACCTGAGAGAATTTTTCTAAGCCTTATGTTTGTTCCTGAAGTTTTCATCGTCTTTATTTTAATTCGAGTTTACATTGTCTAACACATTTTACTTGATACCTTTCAAGAAAATGCCAATTCCGATATAAGCCACCCCTAATTTTATAATCACCATACTTCTGGGATGAAGTTAGGTTATTGAAAAAGTCCCACCAAATCGTTTGTGTGAAGTTAAATCGAGGTGAATTGGGAAGCATATCAGGTCTCATCCAACCTGTGAAATGATAAGTTGTAAACTCTTGTTGTTTTTGCCAATAATTCTTGTCTTCGATATAGTTATATAAGTCTTTCCAAATCTTGTCGAATAGTCCCTGTGAAATGAGTGCCACATCAATGTCTGAACTCTCGCTAAAGTGTCGGTATCGTGGTTTTTCTTTGGCAAGGTTTTCTGCGATTGAAAATCCTAATTTTCCTGAACCTACAATTAATACTTCGTTAGGATGTATTTCAAAATGGTCAGCTATTGTTGCTTTCAAATCTAAATAGTTGTCTTGGTCAACAACATAACTGTCACCCGATGTAATAAATTTTCTTACAAGTGCTGTCTCGTCCAATATTGGAAGATGCTTTTTAAAGTCGTTTATTTTGTCGTCAATTGTCATTTGTAATTGATTCGTGTCGTTATATATGCTTGCTGGTAACGGTCAGCAGATTTACTCAGTTACTGAATGCAAATGCAGTTTGTCAATGAAGTACTTTTGCAAATCTATAGATGTACGCTTCCCATCTTAACACAAAGCGCCATTCATTGCCACAAAACTACAAAACTTTGCTTATGTAAGCAAACTTGAGCGGAGGTGAGGGAAAAACTACTGTTGAATTTTGCATATCACCCCGCCCGTTGCAAAAACCGTGATAATGGGCGGTTTTGTCTGTTATGTTACTTTATTGTGACATTACATAACTTCTTTACTCTATTATTCTCCAATTCCCTGTTTTATCACTACCAATACGTTCAATGTTTCCATGTTCTCTAAGTCTTTTGATTTTCCGTCTTACGGTACTTAAACTCATATTCAGGCGTTCACCGATTTCATTAGCCGTTATACTATTGTTTTGCTTGATCAATGAAAATACAGTGTCATTTACAGTGTCATCCGGTTGTTTTACAGTGTCATATACAGTATCAGCAAGAATATGCATTTCGCGGTTTTTGAGCACATAGTCCCCTTTGAGCAATAAGTTTGAAAGAAAGCGAATCAAATACTTTTCTGTTCTGTGAATACTTCTTGAAATGTCTTCGTAATTGGCTCTTACAAGAGCATTACGGAAATACCAAGAGTGGTCGGCAAACAAGTCGTTATTTACGTTCTTAAACCCTAATTTTCGTAAATATTTAATTAAAAACACAGCGGTTGCTCGTGTATTACCTTCGCCAAAAACATGGATTTGCCACAAATTAGAAATAAAGTGTGCTAAGTGTTCTATAATTTCCGTTTCGCTTAATCCTTTATAACTAAATTTTCTTTCTTGCTCAAAATCATATTCCAATGTTACTTTCAAACTTTCGGCACTCGCATAAAGAACCGTTTCGCCATTTAATACCCATTCCTTTTTTGTGATATTGAAATTACGAATTTTTCCTGCGAATTTATACATACCTGTAAATAATCTACGATGAATGGACAAGTATTCTGCAGGTGAAAACGTAAAGGTTTGCTCACCCAACATTTCAGCAATTCGTGCCGAAACTTTGTCGGCTTCTTCGGTGCGGTCTTCATTAGTTTTGGTTGGGTGTTGTTGATAGTAACTATCAATGCGTTTTTTTACTTCGTCAAAAGTTATCTCACCTTCGATGTTTTGTTTCGCAGTATGAATGAGGTATTCAGATGGTTTTAAGCCATCCACTTGTTGCAAGCCGATAGCTGTTTTCCAAACTTTTGCTTTCTCTGCTTTGTTTGGTTCACCTTGTCTTAAATATTCATCAAAATTTTCCATTATTTTTTTACAAATATTGCTTTTCTATTATGTTGTTTATTTGTCCAACGAAATTCGAATATTTCAAATCATCCTTTTTAATTGTTTCAATGTCTGCCCATTCGCCTTTGGATTTCTTCTGAAATATTAGCCAAGATTCTTTCCCATCATAAACCAAACGCTTGTCTTGTCTTTCGATATACCAAGAACCAAACACTTTGTCATTGAATTCTTTGTTTTCAATTTCATTATCCTCTAGTTTTTGAACAGCAAGGTCATAAAGAAATAAATTCCAATTCTTTGATATTTGTTTTTCAATGTCAAATGCGTCACCAATTGCTTTTTCAATTGTTTCGTCTGTTGCATTGTCTATGATTTCAGCTTTACGTCCATAAGCATCTGACAACGTCACTTTAAAGACGCCATTTGAAATTTCGTTAATATTTATTGTCCAACCTGGTATTGATTTCTTATTCATACTGTTGTCATAAGATTACACGAGAGGCGGTGGCGGATTTTTAGCACAAAAGATAAAACGAAGAACGGATGCTGAATTTAGAACAAATGTCCAATCGAAGCCGTTCAGCCCCGCTTTTGGCAATACCTTGTTACCTGTAGATGTTTTATTTTTGTCTGTCCAATACATTCTCAATTGTTGTAACAAGTGCGTCAATTGTATGGGTCTTATTTGGATTTAGTGATTCTAATTTTAGAGAAGCAGCTTGTTTTGATACCTTGTATTTTATTTCACTTTCAAGTCTATCACTCCATATTTTACCGTGTAACCTGAATAGTTCCTTAACTCTGTCTGACCACTGCTTTGTGTTGACTTTGAATGATGGAATATTTAAATCAACTGCATAGTCGTCTATAATAAGTTGTCTATATGAATTTAAGTCAATTAAATCTTCAAACTCACTATTCTGCATTCCTCTACAAGAGGATAATATATATTCGTTTGGTTTTAAAATTCCCTTTGTTTCTGCATCGGTAATACCTTTTCTTCCCGCTTCGTCATTGTCAAGATATGCTACAACGTTACAAAGATTGTTTTTGTAAAGTGAAGTTTTGTAACCGACATTTGTAGCACCGCCCAAATGGTCTATAATTAAAGTAGCATTTGCAAAAGCGGATTTAATTTTTGCCGACTTTTCTTCCAGCCAAGGTTTTAATAAAATTATATCCTCTTCGCCCTCCACTAACAAAACAAGATAGGCACTTGCTAAATTATCTGACATAGTAATTCCAAGGGATTGACGAATTTCATTTACATTGTTGGCAGGAATTGCCTTACCATTTTGAACTATCACATTATGTTTTACTTGAAGTCGTTCAATAATAATTGGTGAATGTGTTGTGAGAATTACTTGATTAGTTTTTGATATCTCCAATAGCACTTTTTTTAGATTGTGTATAGCTTTGGGATGTAAATGACTTTCAGGTTCTTCAAGCAGCAAAACTAGTCCTTTGTTTAAAGAACCTTGTTTACTGAAATGTTGTAACAGTGAAATTGCAGTCAAACTAATTACTCCGTCTCCTTTAAATTGCAAATCTGTTTCAATCCCATCATCAACATATACTCTACAAGCTGAACTAATTAATCTACCAACGTTTTCACGGTTTTTTATGGAAATATTTTTTACGTCTGGGATGAAACCCGAAATGGATTCCTTTAAACTCTTTGCAATTTTTTTTATTATTGGTTGTTGTAACTTGGTAATTACTTTTACAACTTCTTGAAATTCTGGATTGTCTTCAAGTGTTGAAAGTTCTCTTTCTAACAAACTCTCTACAATATTTATAGCAAGGTCTGAAGTTCTAATAGCTGGAATATACTGTAGTAGAAGCTTGTCGTTAACGAATTGAGAAATTTCAACTCTTTTATTGTTCAAAGATTCCTTACCTCTACCTTTCATTAAGAAGTCGTATTTCACATCATTTTTTCCGATTGAAATTTTTGCTTTTAAAACACTATTTAAGTTGACTTTTACTTTTGTCTTAAATTCACTAAGTTCTTCTTCTGTTAATTCAAATTCGCAAGTAAATTCTGAACGACCTTCAAGTTCCGTTGCTTGTAAATTTATTGGGTAGTCTCTTTCCCAATCATAGTCAAATCTTTCAATTCCTCTATTTGAATATGAGATTACGCTTGGACGTCTAAATCTTTGTTGTTTGCTACCCGTCAATAATGTCAAGGCAAGTCCAAGTCCTTTTAAAATATTGCTTTTACCTTCATTGTTTGGACCAACTATAACAGTATAGTCTGCCAAAGGAAGTTTGTAAGCAGCCGAAATTGACCTATAATTTTTAGCACTAAAGCCAATAAGTTTCATAATTGTTTGATGTTATTCGCGTCGTTCAATACACTTGCAGGTAACTCCTGTATTGCCACAAGGCACCATTCATTTCCTCAAAACTACAAAACTTTGCTTATGTAAGCAAACAAGTTTATATCCCATACCGCTCATTTTTCTAAAAAATTACCGATGAGTTGTGGAAAAGTTATCCCTGCCCGTGGCAGTGAAATTTCTCATGTTGTAGGTCACAAGTATGATGAAGTCCAATCTTTATTGTATCGTATAACTCACATTCCGTCCATTACCTTGTTTTTCAATTAGTCCTTTTTTAGTCAACTCTGACAAAATGCGTTTAACGGTAGGTAATGGTATCGCCAGTTTTTCCGAAATTTCTCCTGACTGAATATTTGGACGATTTTGAATGATGGTAAAAATTAATTTTTCCTTATGCGAAATTTGTGTTTCCGAACCATTTTTTTGCAATTTTGTCATAAGTTGCGATTGGATATTTAATAAGCAACTCAAAAAGAATTCAATCCAAACAGTAATATCTTCATTTGGATGTTGCGCCTGACAACTTCTGAGAACCTGATAATATTCGTTTTTTCGATTTTCTATTTCATGCTCAAAACTGACATATTGTATCCATGTATATCCGTTTTTAAGTAATAATAGTGTTGAAATCAAACGACTTAACCTACCGTTTCCGTCTTGAAACGGGTGAATACTTAAAAAATCATAGACAAATGATGCTATTTTGATTAATGTGTGTACTTCTGTTTCGGAATTATACCAATCAACCAACTGTCTTATGGCATTTTCGGTGGCAAATCCCGCTTCTGTGGTTTGAAAGATTCTTTGTCGTGTGCCGTCAGGAAATGCTGCTTCAACTGCATTACTATGCGACTTATAATTTCCTTTATGCCATTGGTCTTTGGCACTATATTTCATTACATTATTGTGTAAACTTTTGATATGGCTTTCGGTCAATGTGATATTGTGGTAAGACTCCGAAATCAAATCCAACACCTCATAATATCCGACTACTTCTTGCGAATCTCTGTCAGTAAGCTTGGTAATGTCAATTTTTTGCAGCAACACATCAACTTCTTCATCACTCATTTTGTTGCCCTCAATGCGATTTGAAGCTCCTACACTTCGCACTGTAGCAATGCTTTTCAACTCTTTGAGGCTTTGTCCTTCTTTGCGTTCAATAGCAGTCCAATGTGCATCAAAGCGGTCTATTGCACTGATAACATTAATCAGCTTCCAATCAATCTTTAGTCGAAAATTATATACTTTATTGTTCATTTTGATACGATTTGATATGCAAAGATACGGTTATGATTCGAAACTGCAAGAGCGTAATGATACGATTTGATACGTTTAAGTTTGATTATGATACGAATAGTGTCATTCTTTTCCCTTTGTCGTGTTGTGGGTTTGTTATGCCTTGTTACTAACAGTTCAAGACTACCGCAGTTGGCGATTGAGCTTCGCTGATTGTCAATTCGAAGCACTAAACTATCAATATAGCACAAAAGTTGATGCGATGTAGGTGTTCAATAAACCAGTACATCCGTCATTGAACGGTTGGTGGTAGTTTTTTTATATTGTAAATGGATTTCCAAACTTAATTCTAATTTTATCCCAAAGATTGATTGTATAGTCTTTCGGTAATTTATTCAGGTCGTCAAGTATCAACTTTGTTATATATCTGATTTTCCAATTTTCATCTTGAAGTCTATCAATTATTTTGTCAATTATATGAGAATATTTGTCTTTGTTTTTATCTGAAATCCAATCTCCTAAATACCAAACAGAGTTATATCTAATGACTTTGTTTTGGTGTGAAAGGTTATTTCCTAATAGACTTATTATTTCGTCTAACGTTTCCAATTCCCCTTCTTTAACAAAACTTATTCCCTGTAAACTTTCCAAAATTTCAAAAGCTTTCTCAGATTTTTTCGCTGATTCAAAAGCAGTTTCATATTCTTCTTTAAAGAAATTCGACCATTTTTTGGGGTTCTTACTTAACGCCTCATAAATCACACTTATTCCTGAAGAACTTGTTTGTTTGAAATTATCTCTTATTTCTTGCACTAATACAGCTTCAGTTTTTATCTCAGAGTAATTCCTTATTTCTTCAATCAGTTTTTCACGGTCTGATTCTTCATCAATGCTCCAAAAATTTACTATTTGATCTTTTTTTTCTCTTATGCTATTCATTTTTTAATCTTTCCTATAATGTATGTGGCTTTGCGATGGCGGGGATTCATCGCACTAAACTTCATTAGATGAAGAAAACTTGATGTAACCACTGAGCCCGCCATTGAGCCAAAGGCCTGTGCTTGTTGCACAACTTGTTTCCCCAAAACTACAAAACTTTGTGTATCCATCCAAACATAGTCCTTCAGGTTTATATATTGTTGCCAAGTATTGTTCTACAAAAAGTAGTGGTGTGGAAGGAGTGACGAGTGTTAGCGGCTCATCTACTTTCTGTCACAATCACATAGTTGTATTTTTTATTGAACAGATAATTTTTGAGTTAAATCGCGGGAAAAAACGGTATGAATGGCTATATGTAATTCATTGTCTTTATTGATTAATGCTTCAAGAGTCTCTTTTTTCCATACCATACACAAAACAGGGGTCAATGCTTTCACCGTTGCTGTAGTTTCTTTGCCGCTTAAAAAACTCATTTCGCCAACAAAAGCATAACTACGCAATCGGGTAATTTCTATGCCTTTTTTTTCCACAGATGCTGCGCCCTGAGTTAATAACAATAACTCTTTACATGTATTGCCTTCTTCAATTAAATTTTCGTCTATGCTATATGTTCGCCATTCACCAATATTTATCAATCGTCGAAATAATACTTTGCTCATGGTGCTGAACATAGCGGCATACATTATATGTTCTTCTTCCGATAAATTGAGAGACCGCCTTTCTTGTATTATACGAAAAAATTGATAGGTATTCACTCCCACATACGCCGAACACCATAGAATATTGGGCCAAAGCGGGTCAGTGCCCACATTGTAACTATATATCACTTCCATCACGGATGCAAGGCATAATAATATACGAAGCCATAACATATCTTTTACAATAAATGCAGTCAGATATAATAAATTATAGCTGTGAGCCAAAATATCCCATAGAGTAAGCGGCATTATATTCACCGTATCCGATAAGTGTATATTGGAGTCTCCTAATGAAAGACACCTAATTTATTGTCACGAACATTATTCATCACGGAACGGTAACACAATAGTCAATATGTTTTTATTGTTACTGTAATTATATTCCATTGTCTGAGATATTTGTTTGACAAAGTGAATGCCAAGTCCCCCGATTGCTCTTTCTTCTAAATCGGATGTTGTATCCGCTTCGGCAATTGTTGTGGGGTCAAAGGGGGTGCCGCCATCAGCTACGGTAATTGTTACGGTACGCGCACTATTGTCAATACTAAGCTTCAAATCAATAGAGTGTTCTCCGCCTTGAGGATAGCCGTGAGTAATGATATTGGTGAGAATTTCATCCAAAATCAAGTCGGTTTGGAACGCGGTTTTCATCGGGACGGAAAATTCATCGAAAAATGCTTCGACTTGAGCATTGATACGAGAAATTTCCATTTTTTTATTGATGAGTTGCAAAGCCAAAGCAGGTATATCGTTGGCAATAGCAGCGGGCTCGATTGCATTCTGCCCATCGAAGCGCAACAATAACATTGTAATATCATCGGATTGAGCTGCTCCGTCCGCATGTCGTTTCACATCAGCAAAAACATTTTTCATCTGTTCTTCGACGGACAATGAATGGTCCATACTTGCTAAAAATTGCGCTAATCGTTCATCAGAATATAATTCATCATTTTTATTCATGGCTTCGGTCACACCATCGGTGTAAAGATAGAGCATATCGCCATTATTAAGAGTAAGTTTGGAGGTTTGGAACTCCATTTCATCCATAATAGCCAAGCCCATGCCTCGAGTTTTTTCTACTATTTCTACCGTGCCGTTTTTACGAATAATATATGGTAAATTATGTCCTCCATTACTGAAAAATACTTCTCCGGTTTCCTCATCGAGGATACAATAAAACACGGTGACAAAAAGCGTGGAAACATTTTCGCGGCATAATAAATCATTGACTATTGCCATAGCATCACCGGGTTTGCCGCCTAATGATGCCTGACTTTTGAGCATAGTGCGACTTACTGCCATAAATAAAGCTGCGGGCATACCTTTGCCGGAAACATCCGCTATAACAAATCCGACTCTGCGATGATCAATACGGAAAAAGTCATAGAAATCACCGCCCACATCTTTAGCAGCAACCATTTCGGCGGCTAAGGTAAATTGTACGGCTTGATTATGGAAGGTTTCTTTCCAGTCAGGTAAAATTGCATGTTGAATTTTTGCAGCGATTTCCAAATCTCTTTGAATAGACGATAATTGCTTGCGTGTTAAATCGGCATATTCTTCAATAATACCATTTTTTGCTTGTAAATCGGAAAGAATTTTCGATTTAATAAAAGCTGCAATAATATGTTCTTTCAAGTTATGCAATAAACCGAGCAATCGTGACTCAAAACCACGAGTTTTAATATTACCTTCAAAAATAACAATACCTTCGACTACTCTGTTGACGGGCACTGTCATCACTGCTATTGCAGACGTAGCATTGCCTATGCGGGGTGCTGTTTCCAGCTCATCTTGTGTGCCGGAATAAAACACATCTTCGTATAATTCTTCGCATAATTCAATATAACGCTCATTGATTACAGCAAAAGGTAAAACGGTTATTTCTTGCAATTCATCAGTATTCCATCCAATAGATGCACGCACGGCAAATTCTTCAGTTTCACCGATTCGTACATACGCTATGCCGCGATGAACACCCTTGAAAATTAAAATTCTCTCCAAAATTGACGTTAATAATCTATCAAGGTCTATCTCGGTATTGATAGATTTTACAATACCATTAATTTTGGCAAGTTCTTCGTTTTTGCCTTCTAATTCTCCCGATTTTTTCTCTATTTCTTCTTTCTGTACCTGTATTTCTTGTGTACGTTCATTGATAATACGCTCCAACTGTTCTTTTTCTTTATGACTTTTACGTAAGCGCCACCGGAACACAATAACAACAATGCTTCCCGAACTTACAACATAAAGGATATATGCCCACCATTGTCTGAACCAGGGTTTTTGTATGGTAAAAGGAAATTCCGCTGTTTTACCGATTGTACCATAGACATTTTTTGCTTCTACTATAAATGTAAATGACCCATCAGGTAAATTGGTATATTCTTTTTTTGTGGTGGTGTTCCATGAAGACCACACATTATCGAAACCCTCCAGTTTGTAGCGGTATAAGGTGCGGTCTTCAAAATTAAATGCCGGTGCGCTGAATTCAAACGTTAATGTATTTCTATTGTAGGGTAATTGCGGTGTGGGAATATTTTTAATGAGTGTGGAAAAAGGTGTGCCATCAGCAGAGTAATATGCCCCGCCATACATGAGCGAATCTGCACCATAGAAAGCTGATCGGATAAAACAAGAAAAAGGTATGGTGGATATTGTTTTCGCCATGCCGTCATACACGATAATGCCTTCGGCGGTGCCGAGCCATGCTTTGCCTTGATTTTCGGCAAGAATTGCGGTAATGCTATATTCAGAAATAGGTGCGAATTGGGGTAATACGGGTTGTAAACCTTGTGCGGTGAGTGTGTAGCGGCGTATTTTTTTTGCATCACCCTCGGCTGCCCATACCGAGCCGTCTTTGGCTTGCACTATGGAATTGAGCCAGAGTAAAGAGTCTTTACCTTGTTTTGTTTTGCTCTGTAACTCTTTATCCACAATAAATTTTTGCTGTGTTTCATCGAAACGTTTAATTCCCGGCTCCGAGATTGTTGTCAGCCGCACTTTACCGTTGATGATAGAAATAGTATTGCTGATAAGTGATTGTAAACCATGTTGCAATCCGAGCCGTGTATAATTGTTCATAATACCGGCATAAAGATCGTCGGCTTTGCAGCGAATAATACCTTTCATTGACGTTGCTATCCACACATTACCTTGATTATCTTCGTGCACAATGCGACATTCATCACGCACCCCTTCTATGCGGGCAATTTCTTTCCACGTACCATTAATAAACCGCAAGACCGCCACACCGTCAAGCAGACCACAATATGCCATATCTTTATAACGCTGCGAATAACCAAGCGATAATCCATAGCCCGAAGCAATGGCAGTAATTGTATTATTTCCACTAATGCTGAATATACCTTCGGTTGTTGCTGCCAATACATTGCGCTCGGTGGTAAGTAATGCCGTGCAAGCCACACTGTCTTTGACGGGAAGGAACATTGCACCGGATTTGCGAAATACTCCTCTTTGTGTGGCAACATAATATGTTCCGTTCCATTGAGCTATATCATTCACGCCGCCATATAAACCCTCGGGTTCGCCATAGCGAGAAAAAGCCGAAGGCGCATTGATGCGAGAAATCCCTTCATTTAGAGCAACCCACACACCCTGCTGATTATCCGCAACAATATCGTTCACATTTTCATGCAATAAGCCATGTTTACGATCAATAATTGCGAGCCGCTGACCCTGCGATGAAATATGGACTATGCCGCTGCGCATGGTGCCGATGGCAAAAGAGCCATCAGGTAAACGAGTCATGGATGATATGCGATTATCAAGAAAAAATGATTTAAGCTCAACAGCAAATCCTTGTGGCTCGGCATCATTACTCATCAGAAATAAACCGTCATTCTTTGTGGCAATAAGTATCCGATTTTTGTCATAGTTAAGCATGGAAACAATGGCAGTTTTCTGGCTGAAAAAACGGCTCTGGGGAATAGAGCGTAATTGCATATTGTCAATTACTTTCAATCCTGAATCGGTTACATTGGTATAAATCTTATTGCCGAGTGCAAATGATTTTCCCAGCTCTTGCTTGAAACTACGATGCGACAATTGATTGTTCGACCATTGAAAGACTGTATTGTCCGCAATGAAATATACTGCTTTGTCTGTGGGAAGTATTGAGTGTATATCAAGGAATGTTGGGTGTGAAGTACTATTCGAGAGCAAGGATTTATATTCGAGTGTACCTTTTGAATTAGCGATCAGCATACCGAAATCACCCCGCGTACCCACATAGACTTTCCCATCTGCACCAACTGCGAGCGAACGAGGTATGGAGTTATTTTTCGTTTCAATAATACGCCAATGCGCGCCATCATAGCTCAGTACTCCATTGGTATTGGCAAAAAGCATAAAGCCGCGCTTATCTTGAACAACTGCAAAATTTTGCACATGGGCTTTGTATTCTTTGGGAAAGAAGTTACGCAGCAATGGAGTGCCCTGTTCAGCAGAATGAGCCAAAGTGCTTACCATGAACCACAAAGGAAAAATCAGTACTATCAGTCGTATTATCATTCCAATATTTTCTCACTTTAATGAAGAATTACCTTGCCGTCGCTTTATGACAATTGAATCGTAAGTGCAATTATAATAAATATTTATTGCTTCTCACATCCGCTCTTGTGCGTGTGTTGCAAGCACCACCGTCTGCAAACTTCGCATTTTTTGGCGAAATACATGACACTCCGGCTTATGAAAAAGCAGAAATCTCATTGCCCTATCATGAGTGCAGGTCGAACATTCTCTTGTTTATGATGATGTATTCTCACCTTTTTAGTTCTTTGCGCAAATATTTGCCCGTTATACTTTCTTTTGCCTTTGCTATCTGTTCGGGAGTACCTTGCGCAACAATGTTACCTCCTCCGGCTCCGCCTGTGGGACCAATATCAATTATCCAGTCGGCAACCTTAATCACATCAAGGTTATGTTCAATCACCACAACAGTATTGCCTTTTTCCACCAAATTGCCCAGCAAACGTAACAATAAACGGATATCTTCAAAATGCAAGCCGGTGGTGGGTTCATCAAGCAAATAAAGTGTTTTGCCTGTTTGCACTTTCGATAACTCCGTGGCTAATTTTACACGTTGCGCTTCGCCACCCGAAAGAGTGGGAGCTTGTTGACCCAGCTTAATATAACCCAATCCGACATTCTCAAGAACATGCAGCTTTTTATTGACTTTAGGATTATCTGCAAAAAGTTCCAATGCATCGGCTATGCTTAAATCCAGAACATCGGCTATGGATTTACCTTTGTAATGCACTTGTAATGTTTCGGCATTATAGCGTTTACCGGCACATATTTCACATTCGACCAAAACTTCCGGCAGATAATTCATCTCTATTGTTTTCATGCCGCCGCCGCCGCATTCTTCGCATCGTCCGCCCTTCACATTAAAAGAAAAACGCCCTTGCTCATAGCCGCGCATTCTGGATTCGGGTAATTGGGAAAATAATTCACGAATTTGTGTAAATACGCCCGTATATGTTGCCGGATTGGAACGCGGAGTGCGACCTATCGGTTTTTGATCAATTTCTATGACTTTATCAATATGTTCCAAACCCTCAATTTTTTTATGAGGCAATGGCACTTCCAGCGCATTATGAAAATGGCGAGCAAGCATGGGATATAATGTATAATTAATCAGCGATGATTTGCCGGAACCGCTCATGCCCGTCACACACACCAATTTCCCTAATGGAATGGTAATATCCACATTCTTTAAATTATTGCCCGTTGCGCCATATAATGTAATCTTTTTCCCATTGCCTTTACGTCTTTCTGTGGGTATTTCTATCTCTTTTTCGCCTGTCAGATATTGGGCTGTTACGCTATTGTGTACAGATTTTGTTGTCGTTAATTCTTGAGGCGCACCCTGATACACAATAGTACCGCCATTGACACCCGCTCCCGGACCTATATCAATAATATAATCGGCTTGTTCAATCATCTCGCGGTCATGTTCCACTACAACAACAGTATTACCTGTGTCGCGCAATTTTTTCAGCGAATCAATTAATTTATCATTGTCATGTTGATGTAAGCCAATGGAGGGTTCATCAAGCACATAGGTAACGCCAACTAATTGTGAGCCGATTTGCGAGGCAAGTCGTATCCGCTGTGACTCACCGCCGGAAAGGGTGCGGGCTGTTCTGTTTAATTGCAAATAATGCAAGCCCACATTTTCCAAAAATTCAAGCCGAGTTGTGATTTCTTTAATAATTAAATTCCCAATTTTCTTTTGCCGTGATGTTAATTTTTTTTCTATGGTTTTAAAGTATTTTACGGCTTCGGCAATATCCATTTTTGTGGTTTCACTTATGGAATAATCACCTATTTTTACAGCAAGATTTTGTGGCTTTAAACGACCGCCTCCACATTCATCACATTCCATACCGTGCATATATTTTTCTATTGTTGCACGAATATCCGAAGAGCCGGTCTGATCATACTGTTCACGATAAAATGCCAAGATTCCGTTAAATCTTGTGCTATATTCTAATTCTTTGCCGCTTGCGGTCACATATTTAACCGTGATTTTTTTCTTTTTTGTGCCCCACAATAATGCTTGCAGATGATCGGCGGGCATATTTTCAATGGGTTCGGACAGCGATATATTCGTTTCTTTTGCGAAGGCAAGTACTTTTTCCCATTGCCACATTTTTCTTTTTTTTCCTAAAATAGCAATGCCGCCATCTTCCACGGATAATGTTCTGTTGGGAATAATAAGATTTTCATCAAAATCAACAATAACTCCCGTTCCTTCGCACTGGGGGCATGCCCCGTATGGTGAATTAAAAGAAAAATTATTCGGCGCCAATGGTTCATACGATGTGCTGCATGATGGGCAAGAATTAAGTGTAGAATATATTTTTTCATTCCATACATCGGGCGATGTTTCTGAAAGAATAGATACCACATTTTCTCCCATACGCAATGCTGTGTTGAGTGACTCCGAAAGCCGTTTTTCCTGCTCGGGATGAACAGATAATCGGTCAACAATTAATTCTATATCATGTTTTTGAAAACGGGACAGCATCATACCACGCTCTATTTCTTTTAATTCGCCATTGATGCGCACCCGCGTATAACCCTGTTTGAGCAATGTTTCGAATAATTCGCGATAATGTCCTTTTCTGCCTTTGACCAATGGTGACATTACCATAATGCGTGTATTATGTGGCATTTCCATAAGGGCATCAAGTATTTGGTCTTGTGTTTGCGATTGTACGGGGATATGACATGAGACGCAATGCTGCACACCCACACGCGCATATAATAATCGCAGATAATCATAAATTTCCGTTACTGTGCCTACGGTAGAGCGCGGATTCGATCCCACAGATTTTTGCTCAATTGAGATAGCGGGGGATAAACCCTCCACAGAATCAATATCCGGTTTGCGCATCATGCCAAGAAATTGGCGGGCATACGGAGACAAACATTCCACATAACGACGCTGTCCTTCCGCATAAATGGTGTCGAAAGCAAGCGACGATTTACCGGAACCGGAAAGTCCCGTAATCACGACAAGTGCATCGCGCGGAATATCCACTGACACATTTTTCAAATTATGTTCGCGCGCTCCTTTTACACGTATATGGGTCAATTCTTCCTCGGCTGCCATATCCATAGTGGACATCTCAGTAGGTCTTGAACTGCTTTTGCTTTTCGATTGTGGTGATGTCTTTGCCATAGAAAGAGAAATTCTTGGAGTAATATTACGTCAGTCAAATTATGTACATATTTCAGTACAAAATTACGTCACAGCCCGTCAAAGGCTGATATACGAGCCGCTCATTTTTTATATTGAACGTGGAAAAGTTCTATGAAATCAATTCTCTTACCGGAACAACAAACATCACTCGATAGTGTGGCAATGCAGGATTATGCCATGCCTGCACTCTTACTTATGGAAAATGCAGCACGCTCGGCTGCGGAAAAAATACTGCAACTTGCAGAAACGCATTCTCATGCTCAGCAATTGCGGTCGGTGCTTATTCTGTGCGGTTCGGGAAATAATGGTGGCGATGGTTTTGCCATTGCACGACATCTGCATCACTATGCCCATGTGCGCATTGCATGGATTGGCGATAAAGAGAAAATGTCACCGGAAACACTCACCAATATGAAGATAAGCGAACGGCTTGGTATTCCCATGGCACATATTGTAAATGAGTTAGATGTCAAAACTCTAAATACCGATGCGGATATCATTATTGATGCACTTATTGGCATTGGGGGCAATGAAAATTTACGGGGAATAGTCACTTTTTTGCTCGATAAAGTTTCCGGTATGTGGGATTCCTTCGGTAATATGCCATCACGTCAACACCAAGCCTTGCATATTGCTATTGATATTCCCACCGGACTTAATGGCGCAACGGGGCTAGCCCATCCTTCGGCATTTCAGGCAGATTATACCATTACCATGCTTGCGCCCAAGCCGGGTATGTATATCAATCAAGGCACTGCATTGTGCGGTACAATAGATACTGTATCCATCGGTGCGCCCACTTCTTTACCCGCAACCATTGCTCGCTACCATTGTCATGAGCCATCTGATATTGCCGATTTTTTCCCGCCACGCCGTAAAAATACTTCCAAATTTGATTATGGCAGAGTGATGATTATCGGTGGATCAACAGCCATGAGCGGTGCCGTTTGTTTGAGCGCACATGCCGCTTTTGCTGCCGGTGCCGGCTTAGTTGAACTTTATACGCCTTCTGTGCACGCTCAGCTTATGCCCGAAGTGATTGCTCATACACTCATGACAACAGAAGAAGGAACTATTCACCCCGATGAACAGCATACTTTACTTGAAGCCATGAACAAAGCTGATGCAATTATCATGGGTCCCGGCTTAGGAAAAAACACAGAAACTTTAGCCATGATTCGCTCGCTTATTTTGGCAATATTGCATCACAAACCATTAATTCTTGATGCTGATGCTTTATGCGCACTTCATCACACGGACATTCTTTCTTCTATGACAATACTCACGCCACATTTGGGTGAATATGCACGATTAACCGGACAAAAACGTGAAGATATAGCCGACACTTTTGTTACACAGGCACAACAAACTGCACATGCAATGCAATGCACACTCTTGCTAAAAAACACACCAACAATTATTACCGATGGTAAAAATACTATTCTCAATATTAACGGTAATCCGGGTATGGCAACCGCCGGCAGCGGCGATGTTCTGGCTGGCATTATTGGCAGTGTAGCTGCGCAAAAAATTGCTCCATTGTATGCTGCATCGCTCGGCGCATATATTCATGCAATGGCAGGTGACAGTGCCGCTACAATAAAAGGGCAAATATCATTAACTGCTTCAGACATAATAAAAGCTTTACCTTCGGTATTGACTTTCCAATAATATATGACACAATATTATCGTTTTATTCCTTTGGTGCTCTATTCGGGCATACTGTTTTATTTATCGCATCAGCCACAGCTGCCTCATCTGGAGCTTGGCTTTGAATGGCAAGATAAAATCATTCATTGCGGCGCATATACACTTTATGGATTATGTATCAATTTTGCATTATATCATCATCCGCGCAGGCACATTCTCACTATTATTATCGGGTTTTTATTTGGTATAAGTGATGAAATACATCAATATTTTATTCCGTATCGCTCTGCCGAAATATTAGATTGGCTTGCTGATTGCATCGGGATATTGCTCTCTTTGTGGCTATGGAATAAAACACACTATTTTTGGCATCGAAGAAAAAATAATCACAAATAAAGAAAATTTGAAAATTTCACTCTTGAGCTGTCGCGGACATAGTCTGATGGGGTGGATTATGTATCCAAAACCACGCCCCTCTTGTTTTCTCCCCGTCGTGGAGAATTTTATTATACCTTCCCCGTCGGGGAAGGTTGGGATGGGGCAAAAAAACAAATATCATAATTCTATAAACCTGTCATCCCGACGGGATATAATTTCATTTAAGCTCCGTAGGAGCGGCATAATAATAGAATATGTCATCCTTTGGGATTTGATTTTTTTATTAACGCATTTTTCTATTATCATTCCATCCCTCTGGGATTTATCGCTGCTGCATTTCAAAAATTCCCCTCATTGAGGGGTGTCCGCCGCAGGACGGGGTGGGTGTATGCCTTCCCCGTCGGGGAAGGACAGGATGGGGCAAAAACCCGAAATGCTGTCATTGAACCTGCCGAAATGTCCTATAAATGTAATCCCTCTGGGATTTATGCGCCGCTGCATTTCATTCCTTCCGTCGAAGAAGGACGGGGTGGGTTCTTCTTCAAACCTATAAGGTTTTTGAAGATTATAGGTTTTTGAAAAGTCGCTTTTATTCTGGCTTATCTAAATATTTTTTCAATATCCAACCTGTTTGGGGTAAATTGTCTTTAAGATCAAAGTAAGTGACATTCACCCAGCTTGATTGCCGCTTTTTCTAACAATAGAGTAATAACAGGGTCATCCCAAATCCATGTATCATTGATAGCATTCGGTAAGAAGTACTGATAGCCCGTGTAGTCCTTGACCGTTGTGCCTGCTATGTATGTTTCTAAATGTATCATTGTAGTGTTAGGAAAGTAACATAAGAAATATCTTATTATAGTTTTGCGCCACTAAAGTAACATAAGAAATATCTTATTATAGTTTTGTGCCACTAAAGTAACATAAGACATACTCGTCGTTCTTTTTGCAATCAAAGTAAGCCGTAAAAATCTTGGGTTACTTTTTTCTCTTCTTCGCTGCAAGCAAAGTCCGCATCATCAAGAGAAGAAAGATTTACATACAATTATGTTTTGTCTAATAGTTCGCAAATGCTGTTTCTGCTCGGCAAGAGTCAGGGCTTTGAATTCTTGCAAATGTTCTTCTTGCTTTTTATTCAGCTATGCGTCTTTTGTTGCTTCAAAACTACGGAATTTTACTGTACAGTTCTTTTGCTCAACTTTGTCTTGCTGCTCTATTGCTTTTAGTCCTTGCTTTTCATCATTCCTTCGCATCAAATCATCCCCTCCGTCGGTGTCCGCCGGATGGGGTGGATGTATGCCTTCCCCGTCGGGGAAGGGCGGCTGTGCATCACTCTATTTCTATACGGTCTATTTCTTTCATCAAACGGGCGGTTTCTGACAAAGCAACTATAATTTTTTGATAATGGAGAATATCGTCAAAATCAAGTGCGCGGTCTTTGCGGTCTTTTAGCCATTTTTGCGCAGGTTGATAACCGCCTATATAAAATTCCCAAGCAATAAGCGGAACATTGTCAAAATATTGGCTTTCATTGATATAGACTTTGCCATCGTGATATTTTACCTTCCCCACCATATTATTGCCGTCTATCGGATATTGCGTTATATAATTTTCTACCACAGCACTTTCCAATAAATGGATTTCTCTGATTTGACCGCCAAGTTTTACCAATTTCGCAAATGTGGCTTTGTCTTTCGGATATGGCACTCTCGGAAAATCAATTTTCAAGAACTCTTTGTATTTCTCTCTGTATGTAGGAGAATGTAACACTGCATAAATATAGTCCAATATATCTATCGGTGCAAAGGTGTTTTTCGTGCTTTCCTTCTCATTGGTAAATTTCATCCCAAGTTTGTCCGCTATCTGCTGCACTATCTCTGCATTGAAATTCGGCACTCGATCCATCGCTCCGCCTATGATTTCTTGATTACTTGTTTCGGGATAGAGATATAAAGGAAATGCATGTGTAGCCTCACTTGTTTGAAGAGATATAGAGTTATGGTCAGTTAGTTGTTTAGTAATAAATGAATGTTGAAAGTCAAAAGAACTTTGCTGCTTAGATGTAAGTAATGAAATGTTATCATACAACAAATGTTTCATTGTGCTATAAAAAGCACGTCCCAATAAATCCTTGTCATAATAAATAAACCTATCATCAAACACTCTGTAATTGTATTTCTTAATGTAAATTTTTTGATATTTAGAATTGTCTATTTTTTCTACTAACCTATACGAGGAAGAGTTTTTTATGTTTAAACTAATGACTTCAGTATCTGAAATTGTTTTACTCAATATTGAATTGATTCTATTTTCTAACTTAAACTTGTCAAAATCAACAAAAACATTGTCTCTCTTGGTCTGAACACCTGCTCCTGATGTCATAAACATCAGATTAATCGGTATAAACTCGTTGTAGCTTAACTGTTTTAAAGCATTTATATCCTTAAAGTAATATCTATCTTCTGTTGGTTCTATTCTCTGCCAGTTAATTGACGACAAAGAATTTGAATGTAAAAAATCGTACTTAAAATCACGTTTACCAAATAAATCATATTTAAACAATGTACTACTTTGGTTCTTACCTTTTTTAATAAAAATATTTATTGAAACACCTTGTTGAATATCAAATACATTTTCATCCTTAGTACCATCTATTGCTGTCTCGTTCTTTTTTGTACTTCCATGTAGGTCTAAAATGTAAATTGTATCAAAACTTTCTAATAAATGTTTTCGCATCTGTCTATGTATTACACTATCAATAAAACTATTATTAGAAATATACGCTAAAACACCGCTGCCATTTTTTTCAATTAATGATTGTCCATATCGAATAAATTTTAAATAGTCATCGGACAATGGTTGGATATTTTTATCATTTAGACCTTGTTTGTAATCTACCATTAATGTGTCAATCCACTTGTTTTTATTAGTACTACTCACGCTATAAGGCGGATTGCCAATAATACACATTACGGGCGTATCGCGTTTTATATAATTGGCTTCATTGGCTTCGGCACTTAACCAATTGGCAAATAATGTGCCTGTGTCGGGATGGCTTTCTTCCAAACTATTGGTCAAGAAAACTCTGAATCGTTGATTGGTGGTAGGTTTATAGCCCGTTTCTGTCAACAGTAAATCCAATTTCAAATGAGCCATAGCATAACTTGCCATCAATAATTCAAAACCATTGAGGCGGGGCAATAAATGCTGCTCTACATAATTGCTCCAAATACCTTGTTGCCCTTGAAATTTTTTATATATATGCTTCACCACTTCGGCAAGGAATGTGCCCGTACCTGTGGCAGGGTCAAGAATTTGTACTTTATGCACATCTTTTTGAATTTTTTTTCCTTGCTGTTCAACTTGTATTGTTGTCATGCTTTTATCGGCAAGACCTTGGCTTAAGCCGAATTCTTGTTTTAATATATCGTCCACCGCCCGAACAATAAAATTAACAACGGGTTGGGGAGTGTACCATACGCCACGGGCTTTACGCAAAGCAGGGTCATATTCGCTCAAAAAATCTTCATAAAAATGAATAATGGGGTCTTCCATTTTTGTGGTTTTTCCATATCCGCTCAACATTTCTTCCACATTGCATGCAAGAAATATTTGCACCAAATCATCCACAATCCATCGGATACGCTCATCAAGGTCTAAGCCGGCAATATAACCGAAAAGTTTTTTCAAAAAAGGATTTGATTTCGGAATAAGTTCAAATGCTTCTTGACGGCTGAACGTTGGCAAAGTAGGGTCATGCAACCGTGCGGCAAACATCCCATACGTTATAGTTTGTGCATACACATCGGCAAAACCCTTAGCAGTAATATCATGGATAAGAATTTGCTTAAAAGCGTGCATCTGATCTTTCAATGTACTGTCTTCATCATTATCTTCATCGCTATTGAGTGCTTTTTCAATAATCTGTGAAAGCAAACGCGCTTTGCCAGCCATCATTTTTGCCAATGTTTTGGAGCTTTTAATTGTTAGCCCAATATGCGTACAAAAATCTTTGATAAAAAGCGCGAAAGCATCAAAATTTTCTGTCAATGGTATTATTGTTCCTTTGTCATTTACTTCGCCAATGGCTATTTTTCTGACAAATTGCCCATCGCGATACAAATGGAAATCGAGATAATCGGTAAAAATAATATTATTGAGCGATGCTTTATAGCGGTCAAATTGTTCTTTATTGCCTGTTTTTTTTATGCCGTCCAAATCTTTATCACCAATATCTTTTGCTTCAATAAAACCGACGGGAATATCATTCATAGTCAAGATATAATCGGGCGCACCGCAATTTTGTCTTTTGGGTTCATTGGTGGCATGAATAGCGGGCACAAGACTTTCCAAAAGATTTTGCAAATCACCACGAAATGTATGTTCGGTTGCATTGCCAAGAGTATAGCGTTTATTGATGCTGTCAATGTATTGATGGAGTGTCATGGTATGAAACGATTGTGTATGAATAATAAAAATGGGGCAGTTGTCCGGATCTGCCCCATCTATGAGGTATTTATGAACACGACTATGAAGTTTTATTCCATTCACAGTCTCATCAAAATAACGTTTCAAATATACCAATTTCCCGCACTTCAAACAAAAAAAAACAGGGCAGCTCTTGTGAACTGCCCTTGCCCTGTTTACCACGTTCAGACTATATCTCCCCTGTATTGTATAGTCTAGTTGTTGTTGTTGAATGCAATATACGACAATATCTGCATTAAAACAATATCAACAGATATGTTTTTTCCTCGGTTGTTATTATCGCTTCGTTGGGACTTCTGTCCGCCGGACGGAGTGTCTTCATCTTTTGGATGTTTGTATTTATCCCCTCCGTCGGAGGGGTGTCCGCCGGACGGGGTGGTTTCTACTTTTGCTCGTTTGTTTTCATCTTTCTCTCGCTTGTCTTCATCTTTGGTTTGTTTGTCTTCATCTTTTGGATGTTTGTATTTATCCCCTCCGTCGGAGGGGTGTCCCAAGGACGGGGTGGTTTCTACTTTTGGTCGTTTTTTAGCTTCTGGAAGTGGATTGTTGTCTTCTGGAGGGCGATTGTTGGCAACTTTCCCTGAAAATTGACCATCTGGATGTGGCGGAAGACCATCTGGACGCGGTGGAAGACCATCTGGATGCGGCGGAAGACCATCTGGATGCGGCAGGAGACCATCTGGATGCGGCGGAAGACCATCTGGATGCGGCGAAAGACCATCTGGATGCGGCGAAAGACCATCTGGACGCGGTGGAAGACCATCTGGATGCGGCAGGAGACCATCTGGATGCATAGATGGCAAAGTTCCGAGGATAGTTACTCACGTTCTGAGAATAGTTAATCACGTTCTGAGAATAGTTAATTATGTTCTGAAAATAGTTAATCACATTCCGAGAATAGTTAATCACGTTCTGAGAATAGTTAATCACGTTCTGAGAATAGTTAATCACGCACCGAAGATAGTTAATCACATTCCGAGAATAGTTAATCACTCACCGAGAATAGTTAATCACATTCCGAGAATAGTTAATCACATTCCGAAGATAGTTATTGAATAGAATGGAATAGTAATGAAGAAATCAATGTTAGATAATAGAAAACGTAGTGCAGTTATGGCTAATTAAGGCGTAGTTATGGCTAATTATAGTGTAGTTATGGCTAATTAAGGCGTAGTTATGAAGAAAATAGAGAATATTTTGTAACATTGAGAAAAAAATAGTGTCTATGCAACCGTTGACGCGCCACTGTATTGCCCATCCCGATGCGTTACAGTCCACGTTAATAATAATTATTTTTATTATTTATTTTTCAAAGGTGTTTTATGGCAACAGAAATGCCCAAAAGGCTGTTTTCCGCAGCCGACGATGCATTGCTGTCACGTGCAGCTAATATGCAACAAGCCGCAGTGACCTATCAGTCACAATTAGCCGATTATGGTTTCACAGCCGCAATGATTACCGCATTGGATACTGCCATCGAGGAAGCAATTGTGTTTCCGACCGATGACATGAAATTGCTGGAAATTGTCGAAGCCACGCAAATTATGGAGGAAAAAGAAGAAGCATTGCGAGAAGCTATCCGCGCTATTGTGACAAGAGCCATTTTAGTATGGGGCGAAAAGTCACTCAATGTAGCAAAATTCCGTGCAGAAGGATTATCAAAACAAACCCGTGAAATATTGCGTGGCACGGCAGGCAGAGTGGTGGAAAAGGCGAATGAATTTAGTGCCGAACTTGCCACCAAAGGTGTTACTCCGGCTATGATAGCAGCAGTCACAACTGCAAGCAATGAATTAAAAACCGCCATGAGTAATTTTAATAATGCCGAAGACAGCCGCCGCGATGCACGCGAAGAGCGTGTTACCAAATTAAATGCTATTTATGATATGTTGCAAGAGCTTTCTGTTGCCGGAAAAAATGCTTTTGCCGATGACCCTGTGGCATATTATGAATTTGTGATTTGGGGCAATGAAGAGGGCGGAGCAAGTACGCCACCCGCAGCGGTCACGAATGTAAATTTGGTGAATAGTATTATTTCTTGGTCGCCAGCCCCCACCGCCACAAGTTATCGTGTGGCAATTTCCACAGAATCGAATCAAGGAAATTGGACGGAAATATATTCGGGCAGCAATACGCAAGCTCCCGTTCCTATGCCATTGACGGGCGGAATTCATGTGCGGGTGCAAGGTCATAATGCGGCGGGCTATGGCGAAGCAGTGATTATTACTCATGTGGTGAGTCTTGCAGTGCCGAGTAATTTTTATTATGCGAGCGGCGCATTGCATTGGTCGCAAGTTAATTGGGCAAATAGTTATCATGTGGAGGAATCAGCAGATAATCAAGATTGGAATTTGGTATGGAATCAAAATACTGATTCTATGCCTTATACGCCACAACCCGGAATGTGGTATTTCCGTTTGCGATCGGGCTATGGTAATGTATATTCTGCCTATACGCCAACATTATCTATTGATGGTAATAATGTGGGCGGTTAAATAAAAAAAAGAAATTAAAAAAAAACGCTTCGGAAAATCCCGAGGCGTTTTTTGTATGAGGAAATGATAATAGTTGGCTTACACTCTTTTCGGAAGTTCTTGATTAAGAATTGAAGAAAACAGAATCTATATCAAAAAAATTTTGTATGTTGCAGATAAAGATAGAACACAGCGTTTTTCTTTGCAATATCCTTAGTCTGAAACTGGCATTTTCAAGGAGGAGAATTTTGCAAGGACACGCCCTGCGTATGCGGGGCGCGTTTCTTGTCGCCTTCCTCCATGGTATGCCAGTACCAAGACTTTGGGCACTTGAAATGTCGCCCTTTTATTTTTTTTCGTCAAAATGGAACAAAAGACCACATTATGAAGTACAGTAGATAGAAATGATACTTTTTTCAATATTCATCGGAGCATTCCATGAAAATCACACTCATCCTTTCCTTTGTGCTTTGCTGTGTCATTGCAACAGCGCAAGAACCCGTTCAACTTGAAGTTTGGACAACCGTTAAAAGCTATGGCTTTGACCTTATTGAAAACCCTTTTGGTGTAGGTGATCGTTTTGCCTATGTCCCTAATTTCAGAAACAATAAAATTCCTCATGGCTTTATTGTTTCTTATAGAGAGCCCAATACAGATATTCAAGAACCCAATAAGGTATATACATGGGCATTCGCAAAACCGGATGATACACTCAATCAATTTACTTGGCCCCGTAACTTCTTTCCTTCTTCAACACCTGATATTAATGCTGATGGTCAAAGAGATTTTATGAACGCAGCAGGTATGTTTTACCTCGGAACGAAAAATGATGAACCCGATACAACTATCCAATATAAAGTGGATGGCAATATTGCCATGATTGATGCATTCAATGATGATGCAAGAGATGATTTCTTTTTGTATGGTTCAGGACAAATGCCCAATCCCTATATTGCTCATTTTGTGTTCAGTAACCCTACTCTCAAAAACTTTAAGAAATATAGTCTTGTCAGTAAAAATATATTACAAGATGAAAAATCCGAAGAAATAGCCAAAGCGATATATAAAAACAGGCAGGGACAATGGCGCTTGCTCACCTATTGCCGAGGATGGGTAGATGGCTTATATCAACGTGTGTGGGTTTCCGAGAAGTCCGTCATACGTTTATATTCTTTAGAATTTACCACCATCACCGAAGACAGTACATCCGTGACGGCAACACAAATAGATGAATATAGAGACCCGAAATGGATGGACTATATTCCCGATATGAATACAAAAGATGATTTTCAATGGAGACCATTTAATAATCAACGTTTGCTTTACAATACAGAGAATTATCCTAAAATACTCTATTATGCTTCGATGAATACCATGCCCGATAAAGAAACAAAAAAGTATGATTCGTATGCAACATTTTTTGATCTTACTAATGATAAAATAGTTCCATCGAATACGGTCGTTGATATTGCAGCACCCGAATGTAAAATTCTTAAGCATAGCATTGATGGTGATAAAATTCCCGAAATATATGTAAAAACGGGACCCAATATTCTATTCTATTCTATTGCGTCGGAGGGGATACCAACTAACACGATGAAGTATGTCATACCGGAAGACAGATTTAAGGGTGGTTTGCGTGGACTTACATCAATTTCGGATATTAATAATGACGGAATACATGACATTGCTCTTATGAGTTCAGACAATAGTGTTGGAAATTATTTTGCGATTATTAAAGGAAAAGATGTTAAAAATAATATAGTAGAAGAAACAAAGAGTACTTTTACTCTTAATTATCCCTATCCATTACCCAACAGTTCTGAGATAGTTATTCCTTTGTTTAGTAGCAAAACTGCACTCTATACATTGTCGCTCTATAATGTACAGGGAATACAATATACTCTATTTTCTGATAAACAATTACCCGAAGGTGAAACGCTTTATTCCTTTTCCACTACGGACTTTGGCTCAGGTGCATATATCCTCCGATTCAGTGATGGTAAGAACACTGTAGAAAAAACTATACTTATTCAACACTAATAAGAGGAGTAATGGTAATGAAAAATCTACTTTTTATGGGTTTACTATGCCTTGTTTTTTCGGTTAATCTTTTTTCCCAAACCGAACCAAGCCCTTTATCATTTAATTGGGGTACATATACAGCACCATTTCATGATTCTTCCCATTCTATTCCGAATAAACCCGTACTTGGATGGCAATGGGGATTTAATGATTCGTCATTCGATGCCTATATTGGTGTGAATATGGTACATGGTGGCAGTAATGATGGTAATTCATACAAATTCAATAGAATTGGTATGCGCACTATTCTTGAATATCATAAGCATACGCATTCTGGCTATCGCTATGATGCAGAAATTAGAACTCGTCTCAATAATGATTTTCGCCCTTATAAATATGACAGTTCCGGTGCAATCTTTGGTTGGAAATGGCGCGATACTTCGATAAGTCAACTTGATACCGCCACTCCGCAAAAACCGCATGGTGCTATAAAAATAAATGGTTCGGGTTTGGTCTTAAAAAATATGTCACCCAATCGTGGTTTCGGAAGAGCAGTCGGAGAAGATCCCGCCACTCGTAAAAAAATATATTTACCACAACAACTGTGGTATCTTACCGTGAGGTTGCGCCGCACTGATAGCACAAATACCGATACAACCATTAATCCGGCTCTTTCCTTAAGAATTAAATATTGGGCAAGGAAAAGGACAACACCCAAAGATAGTATTGTTGATGCCCCTATCATTTTTGATTCTATACCGCAAGCACCGACTTGGCATAGCCGCGGTTATTGGAATGGAAAATGTATTTATAAAAACCCTGCTGTTGATAGTATCAGAACTATTATTATCACGCGCAAGATGTTACCCTTGCATGGTATAAGCGGACGCACTCCTGATGTGAGTTTATCAGCTTTTTTTAAGCTGACAAATTGGGAAGTTGATACCGTGCCACATTTTAATCCTCATACCACAATACATCAAGAATTATTCGGTTCTAGTGAATATGATGATTTTGTAGAAAAAAATTATCATATAGATAGTCTTAGCGTGGAAGTGACGGGATTTGGCTTTCCGGTGACGATAGATTATATACGATTGGAAGAACCCAATCACAAAAGTCTAATGCTGGGACAATTTGACACAGAAATTCAAACCACAATTCAAAAATTTATTAGAGCTTTGGACAGTATATCGCCCCATGTTCGCTTGCAAGGCATAAGTCCGGCTATAGAATATCGTTGGTGGAGCATTCCGTCATTTCGCTATTTTAATAAATTAGTGAATGGTTATGTTTTTTCTAATCCTGCGGAAAATATTCATCATCATATCAGCCATG
>JAFLBY010000039.1 GCA_017302855.1 Candidatus Kapaibacterium sp. | reverse complement strand
GTCCAAAGCGATAATAGTGTTGTCCCGAAGAACGAATCTGATAAGGGTCAAGAACAATACCATTATCAACGGTTTTATTATAGATGCGGTGATTGCGCCACCAATCATTGAGCAATACCGAACCGCGTGCCGCAACATGGGATTGAGTAACATTATTGTGGTCAATCATTTGCACAAATTCTCTGATGGGAGGATAGGCATGGGTTTGCGGTAAACTGAAAATACTTGTCACTCCACCGGCTTGATGGCGGAATGTCAGATTCATGGCTCTTTGGGTATAACTATTGACACAGCCATACCAATTGACAGGCGGATAATCCTTAAAATAGGCGGCTGTTCCGGCAGAAATACTCGGCTGATCAAGCGATGCCGGAGGCGAAATTGGCATCGGATAGCTGTATGCACCCATCCACAGATGACCTAACCATCCCACGCCAAAGCGATTGGGTTGCATAGTGCCCGCAATGGTCGTATCATAAAACCAATGACCGCGATCGGATAAAAAATTCACTGCGCTGCCGCCTTGATGCACTTCCCATACCACACGGTCAAGATGGAAATCCGTCGTCGTATGTCCGGGATAATAGGTCTGAAAATGGCAATATGCCGAACTGTCATCAGCATGCCATAATTCACGATAGACCACAGGAAAATGATGACTGAGAACTGTGTCGAAACTTTGTGTCATGGTGCTTGAGCAAAATATGGTCGAATCATGTTTAAATAAAACACTGTAGGGCGTTGGTATATCGAAATTGGGCGATAAGCCATAGACAATAGTGTCATTTTGCACACGCAAACGTGTGGTAAAAATATTTTCTCTCGGCACACAGGTATTTTTTTCCTGCCACACTACTATACAATCATTTTCTTTTTGACCACGCAGATAACGGCTATAAGGATTCAAGGAAGGATGGCGAGCATCGAAGACGGGATCATAACAATTCAGCGGATGGGTAAATCGGAAATTCACGGTATTCACAAGAAATCTATCAATAACACGAGGTTTTTTCCATCCGGCAATAATACCACGTTGCGCACATGAATACACATAAAAATTCACACTGTCGGAAGCATTAATCATCGGCGTTCCATAATCACTCAACACATTAGAATGGACGGTATCGAGAGAAAAACCATGTGATGTATTGATTATGGTATCACGTCGAAGAGCGACAATACTTTCGACAATATGTTGTCCGGTAAAGGGCGTTCCGTCACCCGAATAGGACGATGTGCAACCATAGACAATAAAGCTATTATAGGTATTCATTGTGCTGTCGAAGCGCACAACAAGTGCAGGATAAGCACAATTATCATTGAGATTGATACGATTGTGATGCTCTACACTGTCGCTCAGGAGAATTTCATTATGCCATTGCAGGGCATTGGTATTGGATGCCATCGCTATTGGTTTACTCACACGATAATAGACACCTGTTCGGGCTGATGCCCCTGCAATTTTTTTATGATAGACAGCATGATAGACCACCGAATCACCTTCGACCCATTTGTTTTGCACGGAATCATGGCGCATAATGCTATGGGCAACAAGTTTGGTTTGATTGCTATGCGATAAATCACCCGTAAAACGGTCGGGATATTGCACCCGCACACGAAAGATTTTGCCTTCGCCGGGGAGTAATTTCACCATCACGGAACGGTCTTGACCAATAACAGTATCTATTTTTTGATACAGTGCGGGATTAGTGCGATAATTATAAACGCTGTCAAGATATGTATCATCGGCACCGAGTTCAGTCACACGCAAAAGTGCATAATGATTATCGCTTGCTTTAACATTAAATGGCAAAGTAATCATTCGCGCACCGCCTTGTTTATAGCGTTGTTGTTGCCAAAATGCTTTATCACCGGCTGAAAGAGTATTAGTAAAATCCGTGGTTAAAGAATCAAATTCATAACCTGAATAAAATGTTAAACTATCGCGAAAGGGGTATGCGAATGAAGGGCGACGGGATGCAGGCAATGCAAGCAATGGTGAATTACAGCTATTAAAAACAGTAATGTAAAATTCATTTTCAACAGGAATATCTTTATGGCGAAGAATAGTAATACCCACATTAACACTATCCCAAGTATCGGATGTTGTTCGTAAAAAACTTTGTGTTTTCAGACGTGATGGCTGAGTGGAAATATACTTATTGATGGTTGTCGAATCGCCATTTTCTGCATGGGCAGTAATAAAAGTACCCTTATGATATGCGGCATGAAGGCGTAATTTGATGAGGGTGTCACCAATTTTATGCAAATAATCGTGCATTTTCCTGATTTCATGACGCAATGTGCGTAAGCCGATATAAAAGCGACTTGGTTTAATCAAATGGTAGCCGGATGTTGCCGCAAAATCAATATAGCCATCCATCCATGTGGGATGATTGGTATAAAGAAAATCAGACCCCATACCATCGGCATAGATGCTGCTGTCGCCGTGAGCAGAATTTTCACTGCGAATCCATGATTTAGGAACATTAACATGGAAGCCGGAAAGACCACAATCCATATTGTTTTTAGAGGGATCATAGTAATTGGCATCAGTAGTATTGGAAGGATGGATACTCATTCTTCCTGCATTAAAGCGATCATACATAAGCCCTTTTGCTCCATACATAATCGGCATCCATACCGCCGAGCGATAATCTTCGGCAGTTAAAGGCGGGCGATTGCTTAATCGCAAAGAAGGACGGTCAGGATGAGGGGCGGTATCTTTGCTTACACGCCATTCTTGCATAACATGGACATTCCACAAAATTGGCGAACCCGAATAAAACAACTTTTTATTATGACTAAATTCTATGGCACAATGTTCTAAAACATCAAGCATAGAATAGGTATTGCTTGCTGCACCGATTGCATTGACATGGTATCCTCCGCTCCGCTTATCGTAATTATGTTTATAATATGTATTGTGTATGGGTTCATATATACCGCCACGATAGCCATGAACATTATAACTATTGACATTAATTGTTCCATCAAAGAAACGACCGAGATATGGCTTAGCTAATTGTGTAAGTATCGGCAATGCGCCATGCCAATAGTCTTTTTGCGGTACAATATGGCGATAGGTATAATGCGATGGTCCCTCGGTCGTAAAATTACGTTCAAATAATTTGGATAAGTACCGATGATAAAGCCAATGCGGATAAGTGGTCTCGTCCAAACCGTAAAATCGCCAAAATCGAAGGTCAGGACAGGAATCACGAAGAGAAAAGAAAGGGCGAATATCATGTGCTGTCATCAAACCCGCTATTATCGTATCCCTTTCTCCGCGAAAAACCCAACGTGACATTTGTGTGCCTATCATGCAATCGCGGATGGTGATATTGCATTTACCATGATAATATATTTCCACATTAAGACTGTCAATTTTACCTTTTTCATTAGGAAACGAAAAAGAGGGGTTGGGGTGACCGGGGACACTATCGACAGGGTAAGGTAAAGAGCATAAAAAATAACCGGATAAAGTAATGAGTGAAGTATCGCTGAATTTGGGGAGCATGGAACGGCGAATAGTGAGAATGCTGTCTGCGCCATAGACCAAACGAGTATCCATAAATCCGCCACGTGAATGATACTGTATATTCGCGGTCTGTGTGCCTACTTGTAATATGCTGTCGAATTGGAGGGATTGCGATCTTTTAATTATTGTGTCAGGTAAAGGAGGACGCTTCAGTACATAATCAAATCTCACAGGAATTTTAATGGTAAGAACAGTATCATCGGCAGCGGTAGAATCATTATAGAAAGCATCTGACCGATTAAGTGTGATGGAAAAATACCAATGCCTGCCATTGCGGGCTATCACATCTTTATGAGTTGATACATCTGTTCCGCTATAAAAAGGAATACCCCCATTCTTCCACAAATTATTGACAGGCTGTGAGAGTACCAATCGTCCGTTATTACCATAACCGATGGCGGAATCTGCCATAAGTTTATACGAATAATTAGGCATCACCGTACCACCTTCACGATGCCAAAATCCATAGACTAAACCATTGGTATCATCAGCCGGAGGACTAAAATTCCAATCAGATCCATTCACTGTTCCCGATGGCGGAGCAATGCCCGGCGACCAACGATGCGCAACAGAAAAATTATAGGACAGAAGTGTCATATTATTCGAAGAAAAATAGTGTCGTCCGCTATTGCGTGGGATATGAATCATGGCTGTATCAAAGGGTGCATACTTCCATTTTTCATTAAAAAAACGATGATGAATTCTTTTGGCAAGTGAGCGTGTCGGTACACCCCATTGACTGCCGAGTGCAAAAATCTTATGGTCAAAACAATACACAGATGTATCACTAAAATTTGCTTGGACTGTATCGGCATACCAATAATTATTCTTAACATTTTGCCAACGTGCATAGACACCATGCAACCGAGTGATAGAAGGCGGGTCTGTATATTGTGCTTGAAGTGTGCCGACGATAATAAAGCTAAAAAATAAAAAGAGTGTTTTCATGTTTTACTCTCCAATCATAATAGCTCGTTCACGGGAAATAGAACCATTATTCATTTTGACTATATACATTCCGGCGGATAAGCCCATAAGATCAAGAGGAATTTTGTGCTCACCTTCGGATAATTCACCATTGAAAAGGTCTTTTATTTTACTTCCTTGCAAAGAATACAGGGTTATAACATAATTACCTCCTTGTTTGAGTGAGACAGGCAAAAGAGTTTTTCTGTCTTTTTGCACAGGATTGGGAATATTTTGATGAAGTTTGAAAGAATTATATTCAGCGACTTCATTCACACTCACTTTCCGCCAATCAAGACCAAGGTAAATTGAAAAGTAATCACCGATACAGCCGAAAGCAATATCGCCTATACCATCACCATTGACATCACCGATGTATTGTATGTCTCCATAGCCTGAACATTTAGTATTAAATATAAAATACATTTTACCATTACTATCTGTGAAAAGAGGGTGTCCGGAAAAACACTTATAGACTATTGTATTATTACCATTAATTTTCAAGATACCCATGTCAAACACATCTGGAATGGAATCACCATCTACACTACCTTTGAGTACACCAGTTGGACCTGATCCCGGCGCATTATTACGACTTGGCATGAATGTATCATTCTGAACAAGGTAGCCATATCTTCTACTTAAATTGGGATTGTCTTCATCCTTTTTAGAAATATTCACAAAAGGAATACTATTCTCTTTTTCTTGATAAATAGCAGAGATTATCGGAATATACCTTTGCGGTTCATCTTTGTTAAGTTTTTGTATTTCAATTTTATCTAATTCATCAAGGAATATTTCTACCGAGTCACCTTTACTTGCTGTGCGAATGCCATAAAGATAAAATCCTTCTCTATAGTCTTCATTGTCATAAAGAATAATGCGGGGCTTATCTTCTTCATTGGTGTAACCACCGAGGAAATAAAACGCCGAACGAGGACCTCGTTTAATTGTACGCTTTATATTCGCCAACTCCTTATTGCCAAAGACTATTTCGAAATCGGCACCTATGTTCCATAAGAGAACATCAGGATAGCTATCATTATTAAAATCATGAATGAATGGTTTATCAACAATTCCACGAGAGAGAACTCGCACAGGTTCAGGATTGGGTTTTTCTCCTTTTTTTGTTCCTGTATAGATTCTTCCCTTCGTATCGAGATAATCATGTATGCCATCATTGTTAAAATCAATTTGGACAACAGCATATGCACCGTTAACCTTCCATTGAAATTGGCTTGCCGTATCAAAAGGGAAACGATTATAGAAAACGGGGTCACTATTGCGTCGCCTATGCGTGATTGCATTAAGTCCGCCACCGACCGAATCAAAGCCGGGTAGATAAGAAATAATACCACTCACACCCCCCTTGATAGAATACCATTCTTGTAATTCGGGTAGAGAGGCAGCGTTTTCTTGCGCCATTGCATTGATGCCGCAAAGCAGCATGATGAGGATAAGGAATTTTTTCATAAGGATACACTCCATCAAAAAATATAAAACGATGTTTGATTCAAAAATATGAGATTACCTATCATGTCCATTACTACTTTAGTACTACTTTTTTCTGTTTTCTTCAACTTTTGTACGAAAAAGCTCAAGAAAAGAGAACAGTCTTTGATTGTTTGTCTATAAATGACGGTACTTCATACTATGGTCTTTTGTTCCATTTTTGACGAAAAAAAGGGCGTATTTCCATTTTGTCCGAGCTGAGGTACCGCCAAGCACCCGTACAAGAAACGAATAGAATACACCCCAATCGGGGCGTATATCCAAACGATGTTCTTGTACTTAAAAATTTGGCGGTTTTCAGCTTAAACATACGTAAGATTACGCTATATTTTATTTTCATCTGCAACATACAAAATTTTTTTGATATAGATTCTGTTTTCTTCAACTTTTGTACGAAAAAACTCAAGAAAAGAGAATTATTGATTATTCAAAACTATAATTTCAAATTTTCCTCTCATTGAGGCTTGTCCGCAGGACGGGGTGGATGAATTTTCACGAAACATGAATTCTATAAACATGTAATCCCTGTGGGATTGAATTTCAAAAATTCCCCTCAACGAGGGGAATTTGGGGATCTTTTTTTTCTATAAACGTGTCATCCCTGCGGGATTTTTTTTGTCATTATATTTTTTTTTGTTCTATTGATTTAATGTCTATTGTGGATGGTATGGTCATTGGTTTTGGATTGGGTTTATGATATATGTGAGGGTGATATTAGTCGAAGAGTTCTAATGGTTCATTGGATGAATCGGCGGGTTCGATAAGTTCGGGTGAATCGAATGCGGCTGAATTGACTTGGGTGCTGACGGGATAGATGTGTAATTGGTTGGGATAGGGTTGGAGCAGTTGGAGCACTTGCTGAATGTCTGCATTTTCATCGAGCCATACATTGATATGATGTTTGGACAAAATGGCAGGCATACGATTGTGGATTGGATTCATTTGTTCATTGGGCGGCACGGTGATAAGTGTGCATGTTTTGATGAGCAATCCATTGTGATTAGTCCATTGATCCCATAGTCCGGCAAGTGGCAGATGTTGTTGTTGTGGATTGGCTATATACATTGGTTGTTTTAGTTTTCCATTTTTTTTCCATTCATAGAAACCGGAAATGGGGATGATGCAACGGCGTTTTTTGAGAGATTGTCGAAAGCTTGGTTTTTCTGCGATGGTTTCTGCTCGTGCATTGATGAGGTTATTGGCTATGGATTCGTCTTTTGCCCATGCGGGAATGAGTCCCCATCGCATCATTTGGAGCCGGCGAATGGCTTGTTGTTGTGTGATGACGGGTATTGTTTGGAGTGGTACTGTGTTGTATCGGTGGTCAATGGGTGTAGTATTGTGGAGTTGATAAAATTCTTCTAATTCTTGGTTTGTTATGTAGAAAGTGAATCTGCCGCACATGGTATTATGTTGTGGATAATGGTTGAATATTATTATGCTACGTATCCGAAGAGTGCATCGAGTATGAGTATTGATGAGGCAGAGAGTGTGAATGCTCGGACGGTGCTATTGCCCACGCCTTCTGCGCCGCCTGTTGTTCTGATGCCTACATGACATCCAATAAGTGCTGTGACTCCACCAAATATCATGCTTTTCGTTAAGCTCAAAGCAATTTCTCCGATGCTGAAAAATCGAACTACGGAGTCAAAAAAGACTTCTGCGGTGAATCCGAAGAGTAAGTTGGTGAGGAAGAATGCTCCTGCGAGAGCTACTATATTGGAGAAGACGGCAAGTATGGGCATCATGGTAAGAGCAGCCACCACTCGGGGCATAGAAAGGTATCTGTGTTTGTCAATTGCCATCATTTCTAAGGCATCAATTTGTTCTGAGACTGCCATTGTTCCTATTTGTGCGGCGATAGCACCTCCTACGCGTCCTGCTATGACAAGTGCAGTGAGTACGGGTGTAAGTTCAGAGAAGACAGCAGTTGCTATTGATCCACCGATGAAGGGTCGTGCAATGGCTATAAGGTTGAATTTGGTGAAGAGGTCTGTTGCTTGAAGGGCTGCAATTGCTCCCGTGAAAGATCCGATAAGAATGACAAGTGGTAGCGACTCTGCACCGACGATGCGCATTTGTTCGGTGACTAATCGGCGATCTTTTGCTATGCGGGGTATATAGCGAATGACACTGAAGAGTACGGAGGCGATTTGCCCGAATTCTGCGAGAAAATTAAGTACTTTTGAGCCGATATATGCGAAGATATTCATTCTATCTTGTAGAGTGTGATTGATAAAGTATAGGGGCGAAAGTGCCCGATTGATAATGCAAAAGTAAGATAAAGTGCGGTAAAATGCCGAGAAAAGTATGGTAATGATGACGGTTGATGCGGCGATATGGGTGTAATGTGACATAATCACATTTTACAGTGAAAGGAATAAGTATTTTTGTGATGTCATTATTACTTTAATGTTAATCATAGGAGAAAGAGTTATGAAACGGAATGTTGGCAGTTTAGACCGTGCATTGCGCATTGTTGCTGGTCTTGGGGTAATTGGCGTGGGTTATATGTATGAGTCATGGTGGGGCGCAATAGGTATTGTGCCATTATTGACGGCAACGATTGGCTGGTGTCCGGCTTATGTGCCTTTTGGTTTGTCGAGCTGCAAGGTAGCGGAGAAATAAGAGTAGAGAAATGGGGGCGAAGGACTGATACTTCGCCTTTTTTTTGCGTTAATACGTAAGCAATTGTGAGTCTTTGATGATGGTGATACTTCCTCGATTGAGTGCAATATATCCTTTTGATTCAAAATCTTTGAGCAAACGGCTTATGACTTCTCTTGCTGTTCCTAATTCTATGGCAATATGTTCATGGGTTGCATGAATGGTATTGTGTGCGGATGTATTATTGAGCAAGAAGTGGGCTAATCGTTTGTCCATTTTGCTGAAGACGATTTCATCAATAAGGGTGACGACATCTGCTAAGCGATGTGCTAAGAGTGCGAAGATAAAGTCCCTTGCTTGAGCGGATTGTGAGAGCAGATGGCGTATGTCATGGGCTTGGACAATAGCTAAGGTTGTATGTTCTTCGATTATTGCTGATGCTTTATGGTGTGGGGAGGACATGATGCAGGCAATTGATAAAATGCAGCTTTCGCCGGCGGTAATGCGATAAAGTGTGATTTCTCTTCCGGATTCATTGTGTTTATAGACTCTGACCGTGCCTTCGATAATAAATCCTAATAAACCGCATTGTTCACCTTCACGAAAAACGGTGGTGCCTGCTTTCATGGTATGGATTGCGAAATTGGTTTGCGCTAAAAAAGGGAATAGCGCGAGTGCATTATTATTATTCATGGAAGTAAAAAAAAAGCGAAGAATAAAAAGTATTCTCCGCTTTTGCAATAAGTGTGATAATTAAGAATTATAAATCGCCTTTGACTAAGATAGTCACTTGCACATTTGTTGTTAAATCTCTGAAAACGGGTTGATTATCTGCCGCGAAATTTTTGACTTTACCATATTGTTGATAAATACGGAATTTTGGTCTTGTTTTAATAAATTTGAGAGCCGCATTAACTTTTTCTTTGTCAACAGCAACTGTTTTTGGTGTTTTGAAATAATCCTCCGCTTTTACATTCGTATATGTGCCTAAAGGATATAAGGTCTGATCGCCATATTGAGAATCGTATTTTAGCCAGAATGTAACATTTTCGAAGACACAATCGCGAATAGCAACATCATCTGAATCAAAATTTGTAATACTAACGCTCATGGTTTGAATTTCGGATCCATTTTCATCAATTTTATCTTTGTTTTCTTTGTAACCGCTAATGGTATCTAAGTCAATACCGTCCCAACTTTCTTGGTCGGCTCTTTCATTGGTAACTTTCGGATTACCGCTGAAAGTAAGAGGTAATTTTATATCAGTGATATTACTGATAGTATCGCAACCTGATGTAAATGCTAAAAAGCACAATGCTGCGAGGAGGGAAAAAAGACGAACTTTCATAATAAGTTCTCCTAAAAAAAGTGAAAAAAGTTAAAATCTTAATTAAACCAAACGGAAAAACCGCCTGAGAACATGAATTGTGACAAATAAGCGACTTGTGCATGGAGCTGCAAAGCTTTTAAATGGACTTCACCGCCTGCAACTATGCGGACATTAGAAAAAGTGCTGATGTCGGCTACTACGGGTTTACGATTATCTTTATTATTAACCATATAAGTACCATTGTTTGGATTAATATTTAAAAACCCATTATTTGTATAAAGATTTTCTCGTACTTCATCATACGGTGTATTAGAGGATGCTTCATTGGGTGTTACATCTTTGCGTACATAGGTGAAAGTGCCGCTGAAGTCTTCATATTGTATTCCTCCGAAGACCGTGAAATATTCATTTAATTTTTTGCTGGCATTAATCCCGATAGCCAAAGCATTAGCATCAATCACATTGGTGATGGAGAAGAGTGAATATGCGGCATTCAAAGAAATACCGAGAGTTGAATCTTTGAGCGGGTCAATGTATTGATTGAATTGATGTCCCACGCTAATCATGCCATAAAAAACATTCATGTCATCATCAATGGATGGCACAGGCACGACGCGCAAACGAACATGAGTGCGGGACGGTAAGTCCATCATGATTTGCACAGCGGGAATACCGAGAACAGCATTCAAGCCATTACCGCTTGGAAACTCCGCATTGCCACCGATAGATTGATACGTGTAGTTCCCATTTTGATCTTGCGGAATCGAATAGACCGTTGTTGGTGTAGAGCCATAAAAAGTGGGCTGTTCGACCGTTGATGGCTGAACTGTTTCCACGCCGTTCTTATTATAGGCGGTTCTCGCAATTTGCGGATTTGAAAAATGGCTCGGTAAAGCAGCAGTGTAATTTTTCTGGCTTTCGGGTATAAGCATAGCCATAAAGGAGAAGTCCAGCCCGATTTTAAATCGGTCTTCATGAACAGCAGTAGTCCACAAATTGGAATTGAAACTTTGCCCCATGCTGGTGAAAAGCGGTTTGGAATATGCCTCAAAATTTTCTTTTGTAAGCAGAGAAACTGTTCCGCCTAATTCAAGTTTTTGGGCATACACGGCAGAAGTAGCATAACAACACACTAAAAAGAGCAGCAATTTTTTCATACTCAACCTCACAAAGTAATAGAATAAAAGATTTATGAATGCTTTAGAAAAAAAATTTAACCCAAAATACTGATTTTTTTCAAATACAGCAAGATGTTTTGTCATACTGAGGTTGGTATTGTATTGCGTACAAACCAAGCCCTGCGAATCAAACCATCATTAACTTCATATATTGCAACAGCATGAACAATCGTGTCGGGTACAATGCCTGTTACGGATTCTTCATCAAAACAAAATTTTCCGCATACTACTCTGTTGAGTAATGAGCAATGCAGAGAAGTGTTTTTCTCAAACATGGGCGCATAGCGCTGTCGCAATTCTTCTATGCCTCGGCAAAAAACATTATTGTCTTCTAATGTGATTAACTCGATGTCTTGGGTGTACCATTTCACAAAATCGTCAATACTGCGTGCATTGTAGGCATCCAATTGACCTTGTGCGGCATCCCACACTTGTTGCTGAAACTCATTCATGATGTTTGTTCATTCTATATTTGAAAAGAATTTTACATTTTTGCAAAAGTAAATGTACGGTATTGTATATTCACTCGCATGCAAACTAAGAAAATTTTCAGGAACTATGATGAATCAAGGGGAGAAGTTAGATTTATACAAATGCGTTTCAAGGATTGACCAACTTTGAGGCGGTGGCAGAATCGGTTTCATCAATCAGTATCGGCAATGTTTGCTTGTACAGAAAAACCAAATCCTCACAATTCATTATCATTGCATAACAATATGCCTCAGATGCCTAATACTATTCCATTCCGAAAGTCGCTTCAAGCCAAGCCACTTATCGGGGTTGCAACTGTGATTTTTGTCATTAGTGTTTTTGTGTATATTGTTGTTCCTCTGGTTGCGGAACAAAAAATGACCGATGAGATGATTAAGCATACAAAGGGGATTGGCAGTATAAGCGCATCAAGTGTATCATCGGCTTTGTATTTCGAAGATCAGGAGACCATAGAAAAAGTTGTGCAAGATATTCGTGAATATGATGAAGTCCGCTATATTGCTGTGCTCGATACCACGAATGCAGTTGTCTATGAAACTCACAAAGGGAAATATAGCGCCGGAATGCCTACCTTTCCCAATCAGAAGGATGAATATCGTATTATAAACTCAAGTATTATACTAAAAAAAGCAATAATCCAAGGCAAAAAAAGCATAGGATTTTTGCTTATTGAAGTATCTTTAAGGAATGTACAAAAAGAAATTAAGCAATTCAGAGCAACAATAGCATGGTTTGTTCTTGTGTTATTCATCTTCAGTATTGTTGCCGTAATTCTCCTGTTTCGTCCTATTATGCGAAGACTTAAGTCATTAGTAAATGCCGCAGAATCAATCACCAATGGTGCATTTACAGAAAGAGCGCAGACTTTAGGTAATGATGAAATTAGTCATTTGGCAATTGCTTTTAATACTATGGTGGACTCGGTTGTTCGTTTATATAATGATATTTCCTATACCAACAGCAATTTAGAGAAAATAGTAGAAGAACGCACTGCGGCATTGATGAATGAAGTTGAAGTGCGTAAACTAACAGAGGAAAATTTAATAGTTGCTCGCAATAAAGCCGAAGAATCCAATAGAACAAAATCTGCTTTTCTTGCCTCAATGTCCCATGAATTACGCACCCCATTAAATTCAATTATTGGTTTTGCACAAATACTTCGTGAGGATGAGGAAGTCACGGCAAGAAATAAGCATTATCTCGATATGATGTATAGGAGTGGGGCGCATCTGCTTGACCTGATTAATGATATTCTTGATATTTCCAAAATTGAAGCCGGGCAATTAGATTTATACCCCGAACAATCACTTTTGGCTGATATTGTAGAAAGTGTACGTTCCATATTTTCTGTGAAAGCTGCAGAAAAAGATTTACTTTTTATTATTAATCTTGACACGCTTTGTCCAATAAGTATCATTACAGATGCTCGCCGATTACGTCAAGTGCTCATTAATCTTATTGGTAATGCAATAAAATTTACAGACAAAGGTAGTGTAAAACTATTGATTGAAGTTGTTAATGTATCGCCCGAAGATAAGACATTTACTTTGTTGTTCCGCGTGATTGACACAGGTCGTGGTATTGATCAATCGCAAATGGACAGAATATTCAAGCCATTTATGCAGCAATCAAGTCGCTACAGTGAAGGCACCGGGCTTGGTTTGGCAATTTCTTCTAAAATAATTGAAAAAATGGGCGGAAATATTCACATAAAAAGCGGTCAGAATCAAGGTACCGAGTTTTATTTTGAGTTGACAATAGAGTCTCCCGATTTTTCACAGGAAATTATAGAGCATACTGACGACAACCATAGGGTTTCACTTGAGAAGATAATAGAAAATCAAAATCTGGTGACACTCATAGTTGATGATGTTGTAACGAATAGGGTATTGCTTTCAGTGATTTTGGAATCCATTGGTTTTGAATGTCATGAAGCAGAAAATGGTAAACAAGCCATTGAGATGATTGAATCACTAAATCCATCTATTGTATTCATGGATTTGATGATGCCGATTATGGATGGTAAAGAAGCCGTTGATATAATTCGAAATACAATGAATAACCAAACACTTCCTATTATAGCAGTCACAGCGGATGTCATGACCAGCACTAAGGAATCATTATTAGAGATTGGATTTAATGATGTAGTATCTAAACCATTTACCATTGACCAAATTCACGCTACCATAGCACAATGTGTTCATATAGATAATGATAAAACTCTCGAAAATGACAATGGTAATACTGAATCGCACATAGATACAGAGAATGATAAAGAATTAACAATTCCATCCATAGTCTCTTATTTATTAACATTACCACATAATCAGAAAGAAGCATTATTTGGAGCAATGGAATTGCAAGACTTTGATGAAATGTTGCGAATTGGAAATACAGAGATTACTCCTACATTGTCTATGAGTACTATACTAAAGCGATTTCAATCCGCCGCAGAATTATATGATTATAAGTTTTTTTCAAAATTGTTAGAAGAATATTCGAGAAATAAGTCATAATATGAAGAATGTTTTTCAGCGATATAATCCCGTGTTTATCATTGTTGCCATTGCGGTAATTTCTTTGGGCTTTATCATACATTTTGAAACATTAAAACCGGCACCTGCCAAAATACAAACAGTACTTTATAAAAAAATATTTTCGTATTGTAAAGTATTGGTAAAAGATGGGGTAAATGTAGCTGTTCTTGCCGATGATACAAATCCTGAGATTGATGAAATAATACGAGGGTTTGGTAATATAGGAATCAGCGTTACCGAAGTGAAAAGCGAAAAGATATATAATCAATCAAAGTTTAATGTCCTCTATGTCGCTAAATCTTCTAAGTCCATAGTATCACAATGTAATAGCAAAGGAATTTTGTGCCTTTCTTCTACGCCTGACGATGTCCAAGAAAATCTTGCTGCACTCAGTATTTATTCCGAAAATAACAAACCGAAAATTATTGTAAATATGCTCGTGCTGAAATCACAAAATCATGAGATATCTTCAGAAGTTCTAAAACTTGCAACAATTGTAGGAGACTAATTATATGCGAATGTTTACGACATATATACCGATATATTGCACTGTGCTCATTGCACTTTCCATACTTTCTCACGCACAAAAGGATGAAGGCACGCTTGAGACAATGTCATTGGAAGAATTGTTGGATACCGATATACGCATTGCAAGTGTAAAATTTACCTCACTTGAGGAGTCGCCGAGTATTGTAAGTTTGATTACTCGTGAGGAAATACTTCAGTCGGGTGCAAGAGATTTAACGGATATATTGCGCTTGATTCCGGGATTTCATTTGGGTCTTGATGTGCAAAATGCGCTCGGTATCGGGTTAAGAGGAAACTGGGCACATGAAGGAAAAATACTTGTACAAATTGATGGTAATCCAATCAATGATATTTTATATGGCAATCCCGTGATTGGTAATCGTATAGAAGTTGATAATATAGAGAGAATTGAAATTATTCGAGGTCCCGGATCGGTGCAATATGGTGGTTTTGCCGGTCTGGGAGTAATTAATGTTATTACACGTACAACAAAAGAGTCTGCTTCTATTTCAGCAAAAACCGGTATTATGTCTGAAGGAGGTTTGCGTCAAACTGTTACAGCTAATCTTAATACTAAAGTATTGGGTTTTGATGTGTATATGAATGGAAATCTAAGGCGTGGTGTACAATCCGATTATGAATTGTATGCCCATGCATATAATGATACTCTTTTAGAACGACAATTGTATTCGTCGAAGGAACAACAAAAATTCTCATCATATTCATTATACATGCAGGCAGTACACAACAATTTTTCTTTCGGAATAATGTCTGAAAAATTTGGTATCGCAAGCCCAATAAACGGGGTATCAATGATGACCAATTTTTCTTTATTCAATGCTCATGCTGATTTTACACTACAAACAGATGCATTTACATTCACGCCGAGAATTATTTTTCAAAGACAGTTTCCTTGGGAAACAATAGATAATACAGCTAAGGAAAATGACAGTTATTTTTCGTATGAAGTGCAGCGATTTACAGTGTCTTTACCAGCCGTAATTCCTGTTATGGATAATTTTCTTGTTTCCACCGGTTTAGAATCTTGGATTGATCGAGGTCTTTCAACATCCAATGATAGTGCTTACTGGTTTGATGCAGACAGAAAAGCCACACGCACTGTTGATTATGTTAATATTGCCGGATATGCAATGGGTGAGTGGACTACAAAATTTGTGAATTTGGCATTTGGATTTCGTTTGGAGCATAATAGTGCATTTGGTTCAGCATTCGTACCGCGATTTGCAGCAACAAAAGTTTGGGGTGATTTTCATTTGAAAGCAATGGCAAGCAGATCGTTTCGTGCTCCAACAATAATGAATATTACAGCGGCACTTCAATCAATAAAACCGGAATTTACTTCTTCGTATGAACTTGAATTCGGTTATCGTTTGTCGAATAATTTTCTTTGGACTGCCAATGGCTTTATCCATACTCTTGATAATCCGATTGTGTTCCGTAATACTTCAATTGTAGGGGCATATATAAATGGTAATCGTTCCGGCACTTACGGCATAGAATCAGAGCTGCGTTTTAAGCAATCACATCTCAATGGTTGGTGTAATTATTCTTATTATCGTGCATTGCATAATAGGGAAATTTCTTATCAACCTGCTTTTATTCCCGAATCGCAATATCTTGCTTTTCCATCGCATAAAATTGCTTTTTTGTTAGCATATTCACTATTGCCCACGCTCACCATTACACCATCATTCCAATATTCATCAACATATTATGGATTTGCTGATATCAAGGATAATATTTTACAAAATTCTGTACAAGAATTTCCTGCTTATTTTCTCTCCACGATAGCATTACAATGGAATTTACCTGTCAACAATTTATCCGTGTCACTTTCTTGTCATAATTTGACAAATGAAAAGGTATTCTATCCACAACCATATATCTCCGATGCTAATGATTTAAGTCAGTTGGTTCCCGCAGTGCCCGGTCCAACTCGTGAATTTGTCCTGAGAGTACTATATTCACCTGATTTGTAGGTACTATAGAAGCTTACAATAGCGGATTGCCATAAATAGTGTTTTCGGGTACAAAACCATAAAAACGGGAATCAGAACTTTGAGTATGATTATCGCCTATGACAAAGTAATAATTATTGCGAACAATATAATGATTTTGTGGCTTCCCATTAAAATAGACAATATTATTCATGATAGTGACTTTTGTTCCTTCATGCTCAATGGCATTTTTGTACCACTCAATGGTTGAGCTGTTAATTCTGAGAGTATCACCTTTGGCGGGAACAATAAGCGGTGATTGTATTTTATTCATCCAATAATGACGAGTTTTTGTATATGATATGAAATTCTTTGATGATTGGAACCATAGTGTCGTATCATTATGATAGAGTGTATCATGAGGAACGGCATATATTCTCTTAACATAAAGAGCGTCACTGTGCTGTTCATTTCGCAGAAAAACAATGATGTCATTAACTCTTGGACTCGATATTGTCAAGCGCAATGGATTCGTTATTCTACCGAAAAATGGAAATCTAGCCGGAAATCCAATAAAAAAACGAAATTTGTTTACTATGACTTTTTCGCCTTTTTGAATTGTTGGCGACATAGAGTCGGTTGGAACGACAAACACCTCAATGGCAAATATTCGTATAAGTATCACAATAATAAGAGCAGAAGTTCCAATATATATGGATTGACGCAATGACATAAATTAATCGTAAAGTATTGAAAATGTACTATTGCTGATGAGTTGTTTATCGTAGAAATAGCATTTTAAGAAATTTGCAGCTAACATCAATAGTTGTGCATAGTGTTGATTGGGATAGACGTTTGTGAATTGATATTGAATGCTGTAATGAAATAACAATAGTACTATTTGAAAAAAAATGTGCATATTCGTAGCCATTTTGTTCATGAAAATACAGATATGAAAACTTATCAATGGATACATCTCTTTGTCTTTGGCATTTGCAGTATGACAGGCATGATGACGATCGTGACGATGCGAATGTTTGATACTGACAAACCTTCGGGTATGTTTGTAATCAGTGTCGAAATTGTCATGATTCTGTGCATCTCAATGTTGCTTGGTTTTTGGGCTGCATGGTTGTTCAGGAAAAAAGTCACAGTTCCCTTAAAAAATATAGCTTCTGTGGCAGGTGCAGTCCACGGTGGTGCGGCATTTGTGTCGCCTTTGCAAGAAAATGTTTCTGTACCCAATGAAGTGCGTCGTGCCGCAGAAGCCGTTGCAATACTTGCAGATAAAGCATTGAAAGACGTAGCGGAAACCAAACGTTTAGAAAGAGTGCGTTCGGAATTTCTCGGTAATGTTTCTCATGAATTACGCACACCGATTTTTTCAATACAGGGCTATTTGGAAACCTTGTTGGATGGTGCGCTCGATGACCCGAATGTTGCCCGTCAGTTTACTCAAAGAGCATATAGCAATGCAGAACGATTGAACATTTTATTGGGTGATTTGATTAATATATCCAAGATAGAGTCGGGTGAAATGCGTCTTAGTTTCCGTTACTTTTATATCAATGAAATCATCAAAGATACTGTACAAGCATTAGAGTTTGAGGCAGAACAGCGACAAGTAAAGATATATTGCGATATTGAATCCAGTGCGATGGCTACGGTTTTTGGGGACAAGGAGCGTGTTTTGCAAGTGATTACGAATTTGGTGCAAAATGCAATTAAATATAATATTGATGGGGGAGAAGTCAATATTTCTACCATTGTCCGTGAAAAAGAGGTTCTCATCAAAGTAAGTGATACCGGGATAGGTATTCCGCAAGAACATTTGCCTCGCATTTTCGAAAGATTTTATCGTGTTGACAAAGACCGTTCGCGAGCAGTAGGCGGGACTGGTTTGGGATTAGCGATAGTAAAGCATATTTTAGAAGCACATCAATCACAATTTTCCGCTGAAAGCGATATTGGCAAAGGCACAACAATTTCCTTTACATTAAAACGATAAAAAGGAGCCAATTTTGACTCCTTTTTTGAATAGCGACATTTTTTATATTCTTTATTACCATTCAGCTGTTGGATCCAAACGATACACTTCGGTCATTTCATCCAATAAGGGTTGTAAATATTCTGTATGATAGCCGTAACGACCGCCATAACCCACAGTTTCATCTGTTAAAGATGGAAGTATTAACCCTGCTTTTTGTAATGTTTCTTTTATAGAGTCCTGCCATAAATTTTGAAGATGTTTTTCGCCGAGGAATATATTTGCATCAACAAGTTCTTGTTCGACTTTTGATGGTTCAAATATTCCTAAAGCTAATGGATAGCAAGTGTTGAGAGCTTGCTGCATTATGCTGTGGCTTTCTTCTGTTCCCTGTGCACTTAATTGCACAACCCAAGTATTGGCATGGAAGACATGATATTTAATTTCGCCGACAACTTTTTTTGCCAATTTTGCTAATGGCTCAAAAGAACTGTCACGCAATAATTGATAGCGCAATAATTCTGCTGTATCAAAAAGAAAATGACGCATTAAACTGAAATCATAACCACCAATAGGATATTCGACTAATTGGCAACATGTATAATCTTGTGCATTGCGTGAAAAAGCGGCTTGCTCGGGAGTAAGTCCCGTAAATTCTTGCAACATGGTGAATAAAGCAAGTGAATGTCCTATTTTATCTTGTGCTATTGAAGAAAATGCAATATCTTCCTCTAATATTGGACCAAGACCTGTCCATTCTGAATTTCTGTGACCAATAATGAGGGCATCATCAGCCATTCTTAAAAGTAAATTTTGGATTGCCATAGGTATTTGATGAAGTTATTATTCAAGTATAGTTTGTTGTTTTTGTTTAAAAGCATCAATGCGGTCACGTACTCTTGCATAGTCCACAACGTCGCGGTATCCTTTTTCGCCTGCGGTTTCGAACATATCAGCATCTTGTTCATCCATGACATAGACATCGGCAGTTTTTACAACCCACATATTGAGTACTTTGCCTCGTCTGCCATATTGTTCTTTTGCAAAACTTAAAGCAATCTCCGGTGAAGGAGCATGCACAGAACCCACATGCACATGATGAGCACCGGTTTTTTCTCTGCAAAATATCTCATAGGTCTGGAATTGATCCAATTCTTCTTTTGCGGATGGAGGTGTGTCAAAGTGTTCCGGTATTCCAAGTCGTGTAATTCTTGGATCGAGAGATGTAATAATTGGCATAATAAAGTAATGAATAATGAATTTTTGTGCAAAAATAGAGTGCAGCACTCTTGGCAAAAATGATAATTATCATAAGAAAATGATATTATCGGACATAATTAGCTGTCTGCCTTTTCCGGTTGTTCAAATAATGCCTCGACATAAGCGACAGGGTCAAAAAGCTGAAGATCATCAATTTTTTCACCAACGCCGATAAATCGTACCGGAAGTTGCAATTCATCTGTGATGGCTATGACGATGCCCCCTTTTGCCGTGCCGTCTAATTTCGTAAGAATTAAGCCGGTGAGCGGTGCCACTTTTGTAAATTCCCTTGCTTGCTGCAAGGCATTTTGTCCTGTGGTTGCGTCCAACACAAGCAATACTTCATTGGGCGCATCGGCTCTGTTTTTTTTCATGACACGACCTATCTTTTCCAGTTCGGTCATAAGATGTGTTTTATTGTGTAATCTGCCTGCTGTATCAATAATCACTACATCGGTATCTCGTGCAAGTGCGGCATTCATGGTATCGAAAGCAACCGCAGCAGGGTCAGCTCCTTGATGTTGGGAAACTATGTCCACGCCTGCCCGCTCTGCCCAAACTTCCAATTGTTCATTGGCGGCTGCACGAAAGGTATCGGCTGCACCAATGATAACCTTTTTTCCATGATTTTTGAAATTATTCGATAATTTACCGATTGTCGTTGTTTTACCCACACCATTAACGCCAACAATAAGCATAGAATATGGCTTTGATTTTCCTGTCAAATTATAATCCAAAGGAGTCCATTGTTGTTGTGCTTTGGCAAAAATTGCGAGAATTTCCTGTTTAATTAAATCATAGATTTGCTCTGCATTCTCAAAACGCTCTTTCTTTACAGTGGCTTTGACATTCTCAATAATTTTTGCAGATGTGGTTACGCCTATATCTGATGTAATGAGTATTTCCTCGACTTCATCTAATAATTGTGCGTCAATTTTTCTGCCGCCGCCTAATACTTTTTGCAAACGGTTCACAAAAGCAGCGCGCGTTTTTTCTAAACCCGACACTAATTTATCAAATCCGACCGCTTCAAAAACTGATGTGACTTTCGCCTTAATTTTGTCAAAAAATCCCATGAAAATACTAATGTTATTGAGAAATATGTTTGTATAAACGATGTCCATAGACATACAATGAAAAAGCCATCAGCAAACAAGCCCACCACAGTGTGTATGGCTCTATCGTCGGCACGCCTATGACATGTATGAGTAATGCAAATGCAATGGCTACGACTGCTGCTTTGCCGGCGAAGACGGATGGCAGGACAAAGTTATGCTTTTTTGAGTACCATGCACCGGCTGTGACAATGAGTAAATCTCTGCCGAGTACGATTGCCACAAACCATAAAGGAATGCGTTGCTGCACTATCATAACGATTACTGCTGTTCCAACAAAAACTTTATCTGCTATGGGGTCAATAATTTTACCCCATTCTGAAATCTGATTGAGTCTTCGGGCAAGGTAACCGTCCAAAATATCGGAAATATATGCGGCAACACCCATCACAATCACTCCGGTTGTGTCATAGGTCCAGAGAAAATACGCTAATGGCAATGACATAAGTAAACGTATGAAACTCAAACCATTAGATATTGTCCACATTGTTTTTTACCGTCTAATATACTGTGATTGGATAACACAAAACGCTGTCTTCTATATGCAAAATTACGGCGTAATGTCCTCGCATCCATCCTTGAGTGCTGATTTGCCATTCATATTGACCTGTTTCGCTATGTGCTGTCCGGAGCCGATTCGGGGTATCAGTTGTGGTTATGACATTGCCCAGATTATCAATGATTCGTATATATGGCACAGACTCAAAGTCACTTTTTCCGATAACTGATAGCCGCAAACCATCGGAGGTAGGGTTGGGATGGGGTGGAGCTATGTAATATGTCGAACCGGAACGTTTCATGCGTACTCGAAGTGGAATATCGCATGCGCCGTCTATGGTTATATCACCCAAAGTAAGCAGTGAACTTTGTACGGGTAATCTATGGTTCTTGCATGTATCATTAATAATTAAGGTATCACAATGAAAGCCGATGGTATCCGGCGCAAAACACAATGTGAGCGATTTTTCTTCTCCTGTGGCAAGCCGTAATGGAAATTGTGATGGTGGTAGAGAAAAAACAGTATTGCGTATAAAATACGGGAAGAGAATTGTTGTCGCTATTCCTGTGTTTTTTATGATTATTTCTTTGCAATATATTTTTTGTGCATTAACGGAGTCAAAACGTATGGGTAATGCTGTATTAAGAAATACTAAACTATTTTTTATGGGTAATACTGTCACAGTGATGGTGTCACTGATGCGTTCGCAACCATATATATCCAATGCTTTGAAAAAATATATGCCACTTTCTTTGACGATTATTGATTTCGATTGTAATCCATTATTCCACACATAATCTGTAAAACCATCCGAGCCCATTAATGTTATGCTGTCGCCAATACAAAATTGTGCTTTATCGGACAAACGTACAGTAGGTCTTTGAATGACAGCTTTTGTGATTTGTATGGTATCACTTGTGAATGCGCAGCCATTTTCATCAATACCGCTAAACCAATATTCGCCACTCTCAGAAATAGAAATAATAGTATTTTTCGAGCCATTTGACCATGTGATTGGATATTGTGACCATTGTTGCGCAGATAATTCCAAGGAATCACCTTCATTACACAAAATCGTCGAACCCGATAATTGAATAGTTGGAGTTTTTACGGGATAAAATAGTACTTCTATATCTGCCGTGACATCACGGCAAGACCAAGGATCCTTACCTGTCACAGAATATTTCCCGGCTTTCGTTACTCTTCGTGTTTTTCCTGTTGCGCCATCAGACCAGCGATAATTTTCAAAATCTTGGTCTGCGGTTAACTCAATAGTATCGCCCGGGCATAAAGGCATTGTTCTATTTAAGAGAATTGTCAAAGGGCGTGGTTGCACTGTTCTGTATTCATAGATTTTCGAGCCAACTGCCCAGCC
>JAFLBY010000038.1 GCA_017302855.1 Candidatus Kapaibacterium sp. | reverse complement strand
GATTGAATGTACGTCCACCTAAATAGAACACAGCACGACGATTTGCAAATGTGCGCAACTGGAATTTCAATGATTTTTGAGCTCCGCCATCAAAGGATATATAACCATAAGAATTTGCATTCTCTGTGGTCGCAAATTCATTTTGTACTGCATAAGGATTTGTTGGATTCAGGTTCTGTCCGAAGAGAACACCAATACCATTTTTACTGTTTAATTGGATAGTAACACTACCTTTGGACAAACCGACAGTATTAGGATCCGGCATGAATGTGATGGTATTTTTGTCACTTGAACCAATGATACGTGAAGATAAATCCAATGCAGGACTAAATGCAAAAGAGCTTGATATTGTGTAATTATTATCCGTAAATAAGAATGATACCGGACCTTGGATACCTTGAGAGTATAAGGCATCAACAGCAGCTTGAATTGTGTTGAAGTTGCGCGAACCCGGACGGCGAGTACCGATAGTATATTCACCACTCAAGCGTGACAATACTGTTATAGTTTCACATTTTTGATTGTTTTCAAGCACTTCGTCTGTCGAAGGTACGCTAACACAAATTTCATATTGTCCGGCTTCACTTGGAATGAATTCAGGCCAACGTGCTTCAATAGTGTTCTGCAAACCATTCGGCACCTCGACAGTAATTGGCAAATTGACAACAACTGGAGTGTTGGGTAATCTTCTGATATTCAATGTAGCAACAACTTGATCTGCTATTTGACCATTATTCGCCAAAATTGCTTTTGCAATTGTGGGACGACCACTATATATTCCTGAAGATGGAGCTGTCACTTGTACAACTTCATAATCGAACAAATTACGTACTAGAATACGATACTCTTCGCCTGCTCTTGGAATACAATCATTAAATGCTTGCTGATCGGGACTTGGGTCAATCAAATCACCACAGAGACTAACTGTATATTCACCTGCTTCATTCAGTAACAACTCAGTTACGTTAAATTCATCGGAAGCTCCTGAGGCAAGACCGGCTTCAGGCAAACCACCACCCGGTTGATTGTTACGAGTTACTGTTGTCTGGAATATTATCTGATTTGTCGTTGCATTACGTACGGTAACATTAGCCTGGTATGCTTTAATTGCCTCCAAACCTGTATTACGGAACATTGCGGTTAACGGTGAAGGAATTCCTTTATACGATACACCACGATCTTTAGTCAATGGACGGCTAACGGATGTTGCTTGCAAATCTCTATCCACAGCCACAGTAAACTCATCAACAATTGTTGACTGGAACGATGATGTTCCTTTTTGACTTGTTGATGTCATCGTTAAGCGATAGGTACCGCCTTGAACTTGAGGGAACTGTGTGCTTAGAAAACCGGTTCCATTAGGTGTATTTGGTGCAGTAGGATTAGCAAGAAGCCCACTTGCATTAGGAATGAACATTACACCACCCGCAGCTGGAGCTGCTATTACATTGCTGCCGGATGCAGTTAAAGCACGATAGACAACATTTGTAGATGGTAATGGACCTGTAATTGTATAGGTAAATGTCGTTGTCCATCCGGGCAATGCACCGAATGTTACACCGGGACGTGAGTTTGCGGGTGCTGTAGTATTTGTACCATTGTACACTGTATTGTATTTCAAAATTGAACTGTCCGGTAACCCGACAATGCTTTTTCCTTTAGGGAAATAATTTCTAATACCTGCCGGTTGTAAATCGAAACGGAACATGGGGCGCAAACTATATGTACCATACGATGTCGTTGTGCCACATGGTTGTGTACAATCAGCATAGTAATAGTTCATAGGTGATGTAGATCCTGTTACAGTACTTCCCCACACACCGCTCAAAATACCTACATAGGTACCGCATGGGTTAAATCCACAAAAATCAATGAGGATATTGCTGGAACCATCCCATTCAAAGTCTCGGTCAAATGTCATTGTATTCCAGCCGGCTTGAACACCATTGACCGTTTTTGGTGAAAAAACTTCTGTCAACCCCGCTAAGTCGTGGACAGTTGTCACACCCGTAGCCGTTGTGTTTTTCATCCGGATGGTGTAGTTGTTAGAAGCATTCGCAACTTCAGCTGCCATATTGAATGCTATAGATTTAATATTACCCGGAGCACCACCGCCGGCTAGCATCTCTGCAGCCGTGACAATATACTGATGGTGGAAGGAATCATACCACCGCAGATAGGGGGCAAATTGCCAAGCAAGCTGCGAAGTCTGCGTTCCCACAGTCACTTGCACCTGCGCCTTGGCTGTAGGTGAACCTATCATTGCAAGCATCGAGAGCGCAGACAATGAAAAGAGGAGAAGTTTTTTCATAAATCACCAAAGATCTAATGAGTAAAAATATGTATTTAAGTAATTAAAGTCTAACTTTTAAGAAACATGGTCTTGCCATATTAACTCCACATACAGCAAAAATAAATATTTTCCGCTATATTTGAGTGTTTTTGATGAACAATGACACAAACATCTCTGGAAAAAATCCTAGTCATCATACCGGCAAGCGGCAAAGGAAGCCGCTATGGTTCGGCTTTGCCGAAGCAACTTCTCCCATTCGGCGGAACGACCATTCTTGAACATACTATCGAAAAGTTCAAGCAGACTACGTTTAATATTGACATCTGTCTTATCATCCACGATATAAACGATACTCTTTATCAGTCGGCTCTGCACAAAGTTCAATACTGTGTCAAAGGTGGCGCAGAAAGACAAGCAAGCATTTCCAATGCCATTTTGTCGGACTTTGCTCCGCTTTACGATATAATTGCAGTACATGATGCCGTAAGACCGCTTGTAAGTTGCTCTCTGATTGAAGAACTTATTACACAAACTGTGCAAAAAGGTGCAGTAATACCTGCACTCCCCATCAAAGACACACTCAAAACTTTCTCCGATAATCGGATTACAGCTACTGTCAATCGGGAATCAATACTTGCTGTGCAAACGCCCCAAGTGTTTCATAGCTCTGTAATCATTTCATCATATCGCACTGCTTTGTCTTCCAAAGAACTGTTTACTGATGATTCTTCGTTGGTCGAGTATTCCGGCTATCCGGTGTACTACATTCAAGGCGAAGAAACCAATATCAAGATAACCACACCTTCTGATTATCAATACGCTAATTTCCTTATTCATAAAAATTTAGCGCACTAAACAAACTCCATTTTCTTCATAGTACCGCTACGGTTCTCGAAGTAATTTCTATGACACGGCTTATCTTTACAAGCACTGTTCTTATATACCAAAATACTTCTATGAATCAAATTTAATTGGTATAGTCATTTTTTTTTCCCAAATTGCAGTCCTGTTTTTCGTCATTATCGAAAATAAGGGCTTTCATACGTGAGAAAAATTTGTTCTTTGATAATACATTTTTCAGTGATTGTAACGCTGTTTTCTTGTAGCGACACCAAAACAGGTACAAATGTTACAGAGTTTGTTTACAATGAGTCCACCGGAGTGCAATCTTTAGACCCCGCACTTGCCAGTTATCGTTCGGCGATTTGGATTGGATCTCAAATATTCAATGGACTTATTGAGCTTGATTCTCAACTGAATGTCAGACCGAGTATTGCTCAATCATGGCAATATGATTCGTCGGGTACATTGCTGACTTTTCATCTTCGTTCCGATATTCGCTTCCATGACAATGAGTGTTTTCAAACAAAGAAAGGCAGGAAACTTACAGCAAGTGACATTGAGTATTCTTTCAAACGTCTTTGTGATGCGCGTACAAAATCAACTGGGTTCTGGGTCTTTCGTGATAAAGTAATTGGGGCTTCCGAGTACTTCGAGCAAAGCCAAAGCGATAAAAAACCGGCATCAATAGAGGGATTAAGAGCTGTCAATGATTCAATATTTGAGATTCGGTTGATAAAACCGTATGCGCCATTTTTGTCTATCCTGACAACACCCTTTTGTTGGATTGTTCCTCATGAAGCGGTTGAGTATTATGGTGAACGATTTGGTCGAAATCCGGTTGGAACAGGTCCTTTCGTATTTAGCGAATGGAAAGAAGATATTACGCTATCATTAGAAAAAAATCAACATTATTTCAAAAAAGATGCAAAAGGCTTTGCATTACCGTACTTAGATAAGATCACGGTTGGTTTTGCAAGAAATAACAAATCAGAGTTCTTTGAATTTTCTCAGGGCAAGTTGGATTTCATCAGTTCGATTGATCTTTCAGTGCATGAAAAGGTGTTCACTCCTCAAGGGAAACTCACCTCGGAATATGCAAAATTTCAGTTGATGACAGCAAGTGCACAATCTATTGAATATTACGGTATTATGACAGACAAATCATTGCCTGTCGCACAATCCGTTCCATTCTGTGGAGATAAACGAATACGACAAGCCATGAATTATGCCATAGACAGGCAAACAATTGTGGAATATGTCTTAAAAAACAAGGCAATACCCGCTCATCAAGGAGTTATTCCCCCCGGTTTTCCGGGATATAATTCCCAGACTATCGGTTATTCCTATAACATTGCAAAAGCAAAACAGTTATTGGCAGAAGCAGGGTATCCGGAAGGCAAGGGTTTACCGGAATGTACTTTACAAATTGGTGCTAATGAAACAACAGCATCAGTAGCTGAAGCTATTATTGAGCAATGGAAGCAAATCGGCATTAAGGCAAAACTGCTCCAAGTTGATTTCCCTCGACATCTTTCGATGGTTCGAAGCGGTGAGTTAGCACTTTGGAGAACAAGCTGGATTGCTGATTACAGCGACCCCGAGAATTTTTTAGGGTTGTTTTATTCCAAAAATGCAGCACCGGCTGGTCCAAATACCACCCGAATTGCTGTGACAATAGCAGATTCTTTGTATGAAGCGGCTCTGAGTCCGACCATATCTCAAAGCCAACGCTTCGCTCTTTACAATGAAATGGAGCGCATAATATTGGAAGAATCCCCATGGATTTTTCTTTATTACAATACGAACACTTGGTTAGTACAACCAAATGTTCATGGTCTAAAGGCAACAAATCCATTACGGTTGCCGCTTGAATATGTAAAAAAATCTTAAGTGTTTTTGCATATTCATGGTTAAACAAACATTCGTCTGTTACTCACGCTTGACGAAATACCGCCGGACATAATCCGGGGTTATGTATAACAATACGAAAGTGAGATTGCATGTTGTTAAGAAAATTTACCACTTTACCATTTATAGCATTATTGTGTATGTTTACAATAACGCTGTTTTTTGCCGGTTCAATGGACGCATCGGCGAAGTCAAAAAAATCGAAAACCAAAACATATTCGAAACGTTCAATCTACAAAAAGGCATCGTGGAAGAAAAAACGTAAACGTGGGCGCAGACGCTCCGTTTGCAATACAACCCAAGGCAAAATACAGGCGATGGAACTTATTCGCTCCTCACAAGATTTGTCTTTCCTTTCCGGGCTTTCAACCACACAATCCGTGGAAGAAATGCAAGCAATACGAGCTAAGTATATTGCTTCCGACGGTGAATTGGACGCAGAAGAATATATGGAATCGGAAGAAACCCCCGATGGGCTTACCTATTACGATGAAGCGGGCAATCCTATCATCATCACAGAAGAGGATATGCGCAACGGTGACCCGGAATCCTTCCGTGACCTTTACCTTGCCTATATTGACGACGATACAACTTCGACAGCTAATCCGCATACCTCGTATGGTGTAGAAAAAAAACGCATTATGGCTGCTATAATGAATTGGATTGGCACTCCATACTATTTTGGCGGTATGACTCGTAGCGGCATTGATTGCTCCGCATTCGTATTATCTGTGATGCAATCTGCCGGAGAATTTACTTTACCCCGAACAGCCGCTGTTCAACATCAACTTGGCAAAAATGTGCGCCGTCCCAATATGAAATTCGGTGATTTGGTCTTCTTCCATACCATGAGTCACGCCTATGTTTCCCATGTCGGTATATACCTTGGTGACAACCTCTTCGCCCATGCCAGTAGCCGATTTGGTGTAACCATCTCCTCTTTAGAAAACGAATACTACAACTCACGTCTCATTGCGGTAAAAAGACTTACCAATGACGATATTCAAGAGATTACTTTGCCGAGTGCCTATCGCGGCTTGGACAGTTCAACATATTAACATACACTGACTGTGCGCAATGTTTTTTTTAACAGCTGATGCTTTTTTGCATCGGCTGTTTCTTTTTTATGCCACGTTGTAGCGATTGCTGAATTTTCATTATTGATGCTCTTGATGTATAAGGATTTGATACGCAGATGCCATCTGAACCATATCATCGTAATTACAACTCTGATTCATGTACCACAAATATGCATAATGATAACAGCAAAAGAATAGAATCACAATACTCTCCATATTTTTGCACTTATGATAGAGTACAAACATAACAGATGATGCTTACTTTCTGAAAACATACTTCTTCGACAATGATTTATTACCTTGCTCATTACATTAACTCGGTTTTTAATCCTCCCGGATTTGGTATCTTCCAATACCTTACTTTCCGCTCGGCAGCAGCAGCCATCACTGCTCTTTTCATCAGTTTCTTTATAGGTCCTAAAATTATTAGGATGTTGCAAAAAAAACAAATCGGCGAACAAGCAAAAGCCGAATTACAGAATACCGGCAATCATGCTTCTAAAAAAGGTACTCCCACAATGGGCGGACTTATTGTTCTCACTGCTTTATTACTTCCCACCCTTCTCTGGGCAGACATAGGCAATATTTATGTGTGGTTAATTGTTTTTGCTACGGCTGCACTCGGTGCAGTAGGATTTTTGGACGATTATCTGAAAGTGATAAAAAAATTACCCAAAGGTCTGATTGGTCGCTATAAAATCGTCGGACAAATATTTGTCGGTCTAATTCTAAGCAGCACCATCTATTTTTTCCCTGAATTATTTTCTACAAGTTTTGAAAAAATCCATACACTCACCACAGTACCCTTTGCGAAAAATGTCTATTTTGATTTTGGAATTCTCTATATACCCGTAATTATATTTATCATGACGGCAACCTCCAATGCCGTTAATCTTACTGATGGTCTCGACGGTTTGGCAATCGGGACAACAGGTATTGCTTTTCTTACATTAGCCGTAATTGCTTATTTTACCGGTAATTCTATTTTTTCCCAATATCTCAATATTGTCTATCTCCAAGGTTCAGGAGAGTTAGTTGTCTTTTGTGCTGCCCTTGTGGGAGCCGCTCTTGGTTTTTTATGGTTTAATTCCTATCCAGCCCAAATATTTATGGGCGACACCGGATCTTTGGCACTCGGAGGTGCATTGGGTGCTATGTGTGTGTTATTAAAAAAGGAATTTTTACTGCCCATCATCGGTGGTATTTTCTTTGCAGAAACATTATCGGTTATCATACAAGTGTCCTATTTTAAATGGACAAAGAAAAAGTACGGCGAAGGAAAACGATTATTTAAGATGTCACCTATCCATCATCATTTTGAAAAATCGGGCATTCATGAATCTAAAATAGTGGTACGTTTTTATATTATTGCCGTGTTACTTGCCATCATAACCATGACAACCTTCAAAGTACGATAATCGGCTCGATTATTAACGAGCATACTTTTCGATAGTACGGCGCAACTTTGCAGCATGGTTTTTTTTCAAATCACCCGTACGTATCCTATATTTCCAATTGCCTTGTTGTTTACCCGGCACATTCATGCGAAATCGAGAACCTTGTTCCAAAATATCCTGCATTGGAATTATGACCATACGTGCAACGGACGATATAGCCGCATCAATAATCTTGCGCGTCATTATCTTGCCCGAACCTGTTCCAAGATATGTCCTTACAAAGGTACGTGTTGCCGGAGATGCTGATTGCAACCACCCCACTGTGGTATCATTGTCATGGGTTCCTGTATAGCAAACACTGTTTTGTGTAAAATTATGAGGTAAAAATTCATTGTGTGGATTGCGTGAATCAAAACCAAATTGCAATACTTTCATTCCCGGAAAGGAAAAATAGTCTCGTAACTGACGCACTTCATCGGTGATAATGCCAAGATCTTCGGCAATAATCGGCAATGTTCCCAATTTTCGCAACAAGACCTCAAATAATTCTTTACCCGGTGCTTTTTGCCATGTACCTTTTACTGCTGTGGCTGCATTGCCCGGAATTTCCCAATATGACTCAAAGCCACGAAAATGATCAACACGCAAACAATCAAACAAAGAAAATTGCCGCTGGAAACGTTGCTGCCACCATAAAAAACCATTTTCTTTCATGCTATCCCAACGATACAATGGATTGCCCCATAATTGCCCGGTTTGCGAAAAGTAATCGGGTGGCACTCCGGCTACCATCTGCACTTCCCCGGAAGTGCTCACGGTAAATTCTGAAGGATTACTCCACACATCAGCCGAATCATGAGCAACAAATATTGGCATATCACCCATCAGAATTATGCCTTTGTTCGCAGCCGCGCCCCGCAACTCGTTCCATTGCTTATGAAAGATAAATTGCAAAAAACAATGGAAATGCGCTGTGGTATCATTAGTCATTTTTTGGGTTAATACATTTCTATCAAATACACGATCTTTTACATCCCAACGATACCACGGCTTTTGCCCATACTTGTGTTTCAAGGACATAAACCACGAATATGGCAATAACCAATGCGCTTGTTCTTCGACAAAGGCAATGTAATCATTACGAAGTTTTGGATCAGCAGAACGCACAAATTTCTCATAGGCAAGGAGCAAATAACGATGTTTGTAAGCCGCTGCTTTATCATAATCTACGGATGTGGCAGAAAACGAATATTGCCCCGGTCTTTTCGACAGCAATCCGTCACGATACATAAAGTCAAGCGAAATAAATAAATGCTGGGCTGCAAATGCCGAGTATGACGAATAAGGGCTATTGCCATAACCCGTAGGTCCTATCGGCAACATTTGCCATACCTTCATGCCTGACTCGCTTAGCCAATCCAGAAACTGATATGCACCACCGCCTATATCGCCAATACCATGTTTAGAGGGTAATGAAAATATCGGCAAAACCACACCCGCGCGGCGACTCTTCAACAATTCGTTTTCTGTTTCCATTGTATTTTTGCTCTCATATATTTTCTTCACAAAAATACCTTTAATACAGGTTATTAGCAGCATACTCTATACTTTTTGCTAACTTTGCAACTGAACATATATGATGCGTAAAAGAGTCTAACGATTGCACTCTTGAGAAAATCACTTGTGCATTGTGGTAAGAACATCGTTATGTTACCGCATTACTATGAGATGTCGCTTAATTAACATTGTTTTCTTTCTTAATAAAGATACATGAAAAAAGTAGCCGTTATTGATGACCAAGACTATATTTTGGAAAGCACGCAGCTTTTGTTGGAATTTGAGGGCTATACGGTTCGCACGGCTTCCAATGGGAAAAAAGGCATTGAACTCATAGAGGACTTTTTACCTGATTTGATTTTATGCGATATTTCCATGCCTGAAATGGACGGCTATGGCGTACTGACCTATATTCGCTCCCACAGCACTCTCAGTTCCACCCCTTTTGTGTTTCTCACAGCGCGAGCAGAACGCTCGGATATGAGAGCCGGAATGGGCAAAGGTGCCGACGATTACCTCATAAAGCCATACACACGTGATGAACTTATTGCCGTCGTGGCTATTCAGTTTGAAAAAAGAGACAGAATAGAGCAAAAAATGACCGAACGTGCCGGCGAAGTTGCACGCAATGTCACCTATGCCCTACCCCATGAATTTCGCATTGTATTAAATCAAGTTATGGGCTCGGCTAAATACTTAAAAAGTATTGCGGCGGTGGCAACAGAACCCCAAATTATTGAAATGACCGATGATATACTCTCCTCGTCACAACGCTTGTTTCGCATCACGGAAAACTTCCTCACATACGTGCAAATAGAGTCATTCAAAGCAGACCCCGAAATGCACAAAAGAATGAGAGCATTCCGCACTGTCGAACCCGGGGCAACAATGTATGATTTGGTCATGGCAAAAGCTATGAAATTTGCAAGAGCAGAAGACCTTAGCATCAAAGGCGAAGTCGAAGGAATTGCCATCGAAATATCCACTGAAAATTTCAATAAAGTACTCGAAGAACTTATGGACAATGCTCTCCGTTTTTCCGAAAACGGCACTCCCATTGTCGTTAGCATGAGTGCAAATGCCAAATTTTTCACAGTGGAAATCAAAGACTATGGGCGCGGAATGTCTGCCGACCAAATAGCAAATATTGGTGCCTATACGCAATTTAACCGCATGATACATGAACAACAAGGTGTTGGTCTTGGATTGATTATCTCCAAACGTATTATTGAATTACATGACGGTGATTTTTCTATTGAAAGTCATGAAGGCAAAGGCACTACGGTTACATTTTCTTTACCCATCGCATCAGATTACTACTAATCACTTTATCACACCCCTTTATGTCACGCTCACTCGGAATACTTTTTATCGGCGATATCGTCGGACACATAGGACTTGCTTTTGTCAAGCACACTTTACCTGAGTTTATTGAAAAATATCAACCCGATTGCATCATCATCAATGGTGAAAACATTGTCAATGGCAAAGGACTCACCGCCAAAGAAGCGGACGAATTATTTGCCCTTGGTGCTCATGTCATCACCACCGGCAATCATATATGGGAAAATTGGCAAGCCCGCCCTCTGCTCGCCAATAGTCCTTTAGTCTTGCGACCGCACAATTATCCGCCGGGCAATCCCGGAAAGGGCTATGCAATAGCGGAAATTTCCCATGGTCGCAAAGTCGCCGTCTTGCAAGTACAAGGGCGCACTTATATGCAAGCCATTGATTGCCCTTTTCGCACCGCCGATGCAATTCTGCCTAAATTAACTGCCCATACCAATATAGTCATTGTGGATTTTCACGCCGACGCTACTGCCGAAAAAATTGCTATGGGATGGCATCTTGACGGACGTGTCAGCGCCGTGCTCGGCACACATACCCACACACAAACCGCCGATGCTCAAATATTGCCCAATGGCACAGCATTTATCTCCGATGTGGGAATGACAGGTCCCTACGATTCCGTGCTGGGCATGGACAAAGACATTGCTCTCAAAAGGTTTATCTTACAAACTGCTCACAAATATGTGCCCGCCGAAAACAATATGAAAATGTGCGGGGCTTTTGTCCGTGTGGATGAAAGAACAGGCGAAGCCATCAGCATCGAACCCTTTATTTACCCCGAATTTTCTCGGTCGAAGGTGTAAATGGCGCAATGTAGCCGATGAGACATTCAAGCATCATTGATTCACCATAGAACTCCATTCTTATGACTTTACTCCATTAACGTATTGATGCGTATGGTAATAAAGCGTAATTTTGCACTCCATTTTTTGTTAATTTTTAGAAAGAATTGTACTGATGAAAGTATCGGTTTCAGCCGGAACATTGTCCGGAACCAAAGCAGATATTGGTATCCTGCCGATGTTTGAAGATGATTATAACTCAACTATCCAATCGCTTCATGATGATATCCCCGCATTATCACTTGCCATTGACAGCGGCGATTTCAAAGCAGCCAAACGCACTCAAACCCTTCTCTACACAGGCATTAAATCCATGCCACGCGTTGTGTTGATTGGTTTAGGCGCGAAAAAAGATGCCTCCACAAAAGAATTACGCAATGCCGCCGGACGTGCTCTTAAAGCATGCGCTGCCGTCAAAGCAAAAAAAGTAACATTCGTACTCCCCGATACTTCACTTGCAATCAGCGAAGCCGCTCAAGCCCTTGCAGAAGGTGCTTTATTGTCATTATACAAATTTGACAAATACATGTCAAAAGAGGCAAACAGCTACAAACAACCAGAAGCCGTCACCTTCATCCATACTGATAAAAAAGCCGTAGCAGATGCAAAAAAAGCAATCGAAACTGCCGAAATCATCAGCGAAGGTGTCACCATAGCGCGTGATTTAGCCAATGCCCCCAACAATGAAATCTATCCCGAAACATTAGCAAAAAAAGCACAAGAACTTGGCAAAGCTGCCGGAGTAAAAGTCACCGTGCTCAACAAAACAAAAATCGCCTCACTCAAAATGGGCGGATTACTTGCCGTCAATCAAGGAAGCGTCAGACCTCCCGTTTTCATTGTCATGGAATATAATGGCACCAAAGCAACCGAAAAACCCATCGTACTTGTCGGCAAAGGCGTTACCTTCGATTCCGGCGGTATCTCCATCAAACCCGGCGCAGGCATGAGCGATATGCGGTTAGACATGCATGGCTCGGCGACAGTCATAGGCACTATAGTCGCTGCTGCCAAACTCAAAATCAAACGCAATATTGTCGCATTAGTACCCGCAACGGAAAATATGCCCGATGGCGGCGCCTATGTTCCCGGTGATGTCATTCGCCTCATGAACGGCAAAACCGTCGAAATAGACAATACCGACGCAGAAGGTCGCTTAATACTCGGCGATGCACTCACGTATGCCGATCGCTTCAAACCACAAGCCGTCATTGATTTTGCCACACTCACAGGCGCATGTATGATTGCCCTCGGCGGAGTCACAAGCGGCTTAATGGGCAACAATGATGCACTCAAAGCACGCATCAAAGCTGCTGCCGACACAACTGCGGAATATGTATGCGAATTACCGCTTTATGAAGAATATGAAGAACAAATAAAAAGTGACTATGCCGATGTCAAAAACTCGGGCGGACGTCCTGCCGGTGCTATCACTGCCGGATTATTCCTCCAACACTTCATCGGCGATTATTCATGGGCACATATTGACATAGCAGGAACAGGCATACAAGCAAAAGCAACGGACATCAACCCCAAAGGCGGTCCCGGCGTGGGCGTGCGCATGATGATCAATATGTTACAAAATTGGTAATTGACTAACTCTCTTAGACACAAAGCGGTGCGGGATACTTACCTTCACCGCTTTTTTTATAATTATTACGAAAAATGAAGAAGGTCGTAAAATCATTGTTACTCTTTGTGAAATTAACTTTTCAGTTTATCAATCTGTTTTGCTAATGTCTTCATTAAACTATTTTCTAATTCATTAATATCTAGCATTCTTTCTGTCCAAAATGGGATTTCCATTGCTATGATTTTAACCCTGTTGTCTGTATTGAAACCTGAAATGATTTCAAAAATGTCAGGCTCATTTATGTCTTCCGTGATGTTTGGATACAAGAGAAAAATGTCTGTGCAACCTCTACGAAACGCGTAGCTTGTCATTTGGTATAGGTCGGCTTGTGCAATTCCTTTTTTTATATCGCTTTTGAAATTTTTCTCACGTAATTTATATTTTGTATCAAAAATTACTTTCCGCCCTGTATTTTTTGAAGTCAAGAATATGTCGTGTTGCATGTTAAACGCCTTCGGATTGCTTGACAAATATTCGTTTGACTTTTGATATTCTACTTTCCAATCATTTGAAAACTTTTCATCTAAAAAACCTGCAACAAAATCTTCAAAAATGTATTCCATTGGAAATAACAAGCACCATTGGGACAAGTCGTAAGTATTACTTGAATATAGTTGTTGGCTCAAAACCAATTTACAACTGTCAAGAACTTGGTTGTATTCGTCAAAAAATGAATTGAGTGTAATATTTTCAACTTCGTAGCTGTTGCAAGGAATGTCTTCAACTTCATCTAAAATGAAAATAACTTCTTGGAGCATTTGTAAATTTTCTGTAAATCTCGTTTGATTCATTAAAAATCGTGAACAATACTTGATAACACGATTAACTTTATTGTCAAATAAAAACGGTTCATAGTCACATTCTATGTTTTGAAAATTCCCACTTACTACGCTGTTTGTAATGTATCGTTTAAAATTGATTGAACCTCTTGGTGTTTGCATTGCTTCTTCAACAGGTTGATACATTGTCAAAGGTTGATTTGAAACAGTTGATAAAAATTGATTTGCAATAAGGTTAATTATCAACTCGGGGAATTCGTCAATGGAAATTCTATCAAGCTGTGCTTGACTAAAAGGAAATTTCCACTTTCTACAATAGCTAAACCAAAAGAATATATGACGAAGCATATCTTCTTTGTCTTTATTCGGACAATTACGAAATACTTTCGGATAAATCTCAACTAAGTCGTTTGCCGTTTGAATAAAGCCAACGTAGTTATTCGCTCTAATTTCATTTTTTGAAAAGCGTAAAAACGGCTGATAGTTTTTATCAGTTTTGTTTTCTTCAAATTCTTCTGATAAGTCTGCGGAATTACTTTGTCGCCAAATTGATTTCAGCAAATGGAATAATGCTGTCGAATCTTCAACATTTACCCATTTATCATATTCAAACAATATTTGTTTCATTTATCGTTGCGAAATTGACCAATTAAATTTTGTGGTGTCGTATTCAACTTTCCAATTTGTTTCATTGAAAATGTCTGAAACTATTTTTGTTTTTCCTGAAAAATACTCCATTAAAAGCGGAACAACTTTGGTTCTTAATGTTGTTTCAATCGCTTCGTCTTTCATAAAATAGGCGTGACCAATCAAGTAATCGGCAGAATTCTTCAATTTGTAAATTTCTTCGTTGATTTTTTGAAGTAATGTTTTAGCTTCAGGTTTTAGTTTTTCATTCTCACAATCCGGATAATAACCAATAAACTCAAATCTTCTACGCAAAGCAATATCAATAAGAGCAATAGATTTATCTGCTGTATTCATCGTGCCGATGATATAAAGATTTGGGGGGACACCAAATTCCTTTTCTCCATTTGGTAATGTAATTTTCAGTTCATTTGGATTACCAAGTCTTTTATCGTCTTCAAGCAACGTAATAAGTTCACCAAATACTTTTGAAATGTTTGCACGATTTATTTCATCAATGATTAAAACGAAATTATTTAATGGTTCTTTTTGAACAGTTTTTGCTTGGAATTTATATCCTTTTTCTATCAGAAACTGTCTAAATTTCTCAATGAGTTCAAAACTGTAGGTTGCATGTTGTTTCTCTAAACTTGGTACATTTTCTAGTTTCTTTAAGTCTTGACGGTTTTGAACATCTGCAAGATAAATGTTGATTAATGCATCATAGTGCATTCCAATTCTTTGATTTTTCCAAAGATCACCATTTTCTTTTTCTCCTGTATAAATAAAAACTTCATCTTCAACTGAATAAATTGAGACATTGTTTTTTATAGCAAATTTTCCGTTTTCTTCAATTTCGGATTCAACATATTCTTTGAACTCTTCAAATTTTGTATTTACCCAATTCTCTCGTGAAATTGTCTGCTCATCTTTCAAAGAGTTGTCATAGTTTTCTCTTGCTCGTTTGGCAATTTCATAAAATATACCATAATGTTTTTTGAAACTCAGTTCACTTGTTGTTTCGCTAACATTTGGTCGAATACCAACCATAAAATCTTCATAAGAATAATTTTGATGAAAGGTTACAAATTCAATTTGCCCTTGTTTACGCAAATCATCAAATTTCATTTTATTGGAGATATGGTCAGATGACGAGCCAGTTGCAATAGCAACGGCTTTGTCAATACTGTTATAAGTTTTACCCGTACCCGGAGGTCCGTAGAGAATTGTATTAAGTGGGTAATTCATTTGAATATTATTTTTATTATCAATATTTGAGAATACAAAGTTTTCAAAATCCTCATCATTAAATTTTCTGTAACCAGATTTAGATGTACGATTTAGTTCATCATTAATAGAATCTACAATGGATTCCCATTCTTTTGAATTTGGTTTAAAATCGTTAAAATAGGAATAGTAAGGTTGCGGAGGGGTGCCCTCAAAGGTGGTACTGTTCTCTGTTAATTTTTCTTTAGAAATGACACCATATATACCCCTGCTGTCGGAAACGTATAGATTAAAACAATAACGCTGACCTACTATAAAGTTTAATCTATTATCTCTGACAGAATATACTATACGTTGATCTTTGTTCTGTATCTTTAACTCTTTGATTAACTCACGAAGCAGATTTATGTAATTTGTAAACACAGAAACTTTAAATTTATCCTTTATTAATTCAAAATTATTTGTGTGATTAGTCTCTCTGTAAAAAATGGCATTAATATGGCTTTTATTTTTTACTTCTTTTATTGTTGTCCAATAGCCCCCTGAAAAATCAACCTCAAATGGATGGGAATCTCCGTCCCATTCAACGACTAAATTTTTGCCGTTATTTAAATTTTCTAAAACCGTACCGATTGCTTTTATAGCCATTACAGATTTAGTTTTTTCTCTTGTAAATGCTGCTTTGATTGCGATTTTACTTCCAACAGGAACAGCATTTACTTCATCAATAAATTTATCGTCATAACCATTTTCCCAAATTCCGTTCTCAATAAATCTATTTGTCTGGTCACTACCACCCCAATATGCTCCAACCAAATAGTAGTTGACATTGTCTTTCTTGTTCCCTTTTTTATTTTCTCCATCAAAATAATTCCAAACAAATGACCCTATTTTTTCATATGACCAATTTTTAAATTCAGGAATAGCATCTATTACTTTTTTACATTCATAGTTTATCTCAATTAGATTATCAGGGTTCAAGTCGATATTTTGGAGATTAATATATTTTGCAAAGTCAATCAAAACGTTTGAAGAACCAATAGTTATAAACTTATCCGGGTAATAAATGGAGAGTATTTTTTGTAATATCATATTCCCAAATGGAACATTCATTTTCTTTATTTCCGAAACTCTGTTTTCAGAAACATATTTTATTGCTAACGTGATTATATTTTTTATGGAAGAAAAACAATCTTCTAATTCCTTACCATTTACAACCTTCTTTTTGTCTCCGAATCCAATTTGGTACGAGCCATCTTTAGTTTTATACAAGCCAAATTTTGAAGCGTTTCCACCCCCAATTCCAAACTGAATAACTTTATCTTCAATTTTTTTAAATTCTAACCAGTAACAGAAACTTTCTTTATCGGTACCCAAAACATATTCGTCTAAACTCAATTCTGAAATTTTATCTATCGGAAATTTGGTTACAAACGCTAGTCTTCCCCTTTCTTTTGAATCTATATATTCCTGAGAAATACTATAGGTCACTGCTTTTTCTTTTAGTGCTTGTATGCTCATATTTTCAATATCCACATCAATATGTTATAACTTTCTTTCTTTTTAGTCTTTTCGTATTGACTCAATACTACTTCCTGTCTCTCAAATTTACAAAAACTTTGCTTTATCGTTTAACTTTATGGCATTGAACGTGCCACATAAGCGGGTCTAGTTTCCTCATATCTTCCTTCATTATGCACTTCCATATCTACGATAACTCCCATCCCTGACATTTCGTAATCTCTTTGTTTTGATGAATGAGTATCATCTACTTTCATCTCACCTATCCCTGTTCTTCATCTTTTGTTGTCCCTTATTGATAACGCACAAAAGTACGAGTATTTACTCACGGACAATACTGTTGCAGCAAAGACGCAGCATGTGCATCACCTAACTCTTTTGCCTTCACAAAATCAGCACAAGCCGCATCATTTTTTCCCTGTTTTCTATAAATACGACCTCGATCAATATACGCCGAACTCAACTGTGGGTCTATTGCCAATGCCTTCTCTATATCCTTCATAGCGTCAGCAATATCTCCCAGTTCCGATTTAATATATCCACGATTTGAATAAGATACGGCAATCATTGAATCAAGGGCTATTGCTTTTGTAAAATCTTCGATAGCACCTTGTTTATCACCAAGATTTGATTTTGCAACGCCACGGCTGTCATAAGCAGCGGCACTTTTATCATTAAGTTCAAGTGAAATATTAATATCCTTTAATGCACCCTTATTATCACCTATTTTAGTTTTCTCAAAACCACGATTATTATAAACAGAACTGTTTTTGGGATTAATTTCAAGAGCTTCATCATAATCTTCAATTGCGCCTTCACTATCACCTAATTTTGCCTTTAATATTCCTCGAGCAAAAAAAGCAAAATAATTTTTATCATACAACTCAATTGCTTTATTATAATCTGACATTGCTCCCTCATTATCATCTAATTCTGACTTGAGATCTCCCCTATTTTGATAGAACGAAGAATTTTTTGCATCTAATTCAATAGCTTTATTATAATCTTTTAACCCACCCTGTTTATTACCCATGTCGGACAGAAGGTAACCTCGATAAAAATAAGCCGAGACAAATTGTGAATCAAGTGCTATCGCTTTATTATAATCTTTTAATCCACCCTGTTTATCGCCTAACTTTACTTTTTCAACACCTCGATTTTTGTATGCTACTTTAAATAGCGAATCCAACTCTATCGCTTTATCATAATCCTTCATTGCGCCCTCTTTGTCACCCATTTCTGATTTTAACAACCCACGACTATTATATGAAGAAGCATACTTAGGATCAAGTTCTATTGCCTTATCATAATCTTTCATTGCGCCCTCTTTATCACCTAATCGTGATTTTGTAAAACCACGTTTATTATATGAGGAAGCATACTTAGGATTAAGCTCTACAGCTTTATCATAATCCTTCAATGCACCTTGATTATCACCCAATGATGATTTGGCATAACCACGACTGCTATAAGCCCAATCATACTTGGGATCAAGTTCTATCGCTTTTGTTAAATCATCAATTGCATCGTTATAATTCCGCATATCTATATATAAAAGGGCACGGCAACCATAGGCAAAACTAAATTTAGAGTTATGATATATTGACTTGTTATAATCTTTGAGCGCACCGTCCAAATCGCCTAAATCTTTTTTCACATTACCACGATTGCAAAATGCTTTATCATAATATGGAATAAGTTCTATGGCTTTGTCATAATCCTTCATTGCGCCTTCTTTATCACCTAATGCAGATTTGGAAAAACCGCGACTATTATATGCTTCGCCATAACGAGGGTCAAGCTCTATGGCTTTATTATAATCACGAATTGCTCCCTCATTATCACGAAGCATATTTTTAGCCCTGCCACGTTGATTATATGCCAAAGCCAAACGAGGATCAAGTTCGATTGCAATATCAAAATCGGCGACAGCATCTTTATTATCTCCCAAATCAAACTTGACCTTGCCCCTATTGTAAAATGTTAAAGATTCTTCGGGATACAATTCAATTGCTTTATCATAATCCTTCAATGCACCTTGTTTATCACCTAATGATGATTTGGCATAACCACGATTATTATATGCCAATGTATAAAGTGAATCAAGGGCTATTGCTTTATCGAATTCAACTATTGCTTTTTTATAATTTTTCTTTTGCAAATAATCAAAACCTTGATTGAAATATTCATTAGCGGTTTGTGCCTCACTTATAGCAAACACACTAAAAAAAACAAAGACAAGGACGAATACATACTTTCCCATCGTCATACCAACGTAAATAGAACTACATTTTTCATTGCCCTAATATACATATTTTTTTGAGAATATTCCCTCACACATAATGTATCAATCGTCGCGAACAATTCCAATTTCTTTCATCTCACCTATCCCTGCTCTTCATCTTTTGTTGTCGAGCGCACTTTTCCCCACAAAATAAAATTATGATATGCCGCCGGATTTTTGGCAAAAGCATTTTTGCCCGCTACGGATAATCGCTGCATCATTTTATATATTTCATTCAAATGTTCCACTCTTTGCTGCGCTGCTTCCGCACGCTCCTCCTCAGAGCTGAACACCGCATTCATCGCTTGTTCTAATTGCAAATCACCGTCACGCACAGCATCTATCATTGCCTCCGTCAGTCCCCTTTCGCTCAATTCACCAAGATATTCTTGCGACTTGCGCACGACTATATCCGCAAGCGCACGCAATTCAACCCCATGCACTCGCGACATTTTATCGCTATGGCACAGTAAAATGCGCCTCTATGAATTTGTACCGTGTCGATCGGGAAGTCGTGCAAAGTGTGCCTTCGCTTTTTTTAAAAGCTCTACCTCCTGCGTACGCTCGCTCAATGTGCGGCGCAACCAGCGGACTTCTTCCTCCAATTCCTTCGTACTCATCTCGCTCTTTGACGGAGCAACCTTCCTCTCGACAATATAGCGTTTGTGCCATTTGCGAAGATTGTTCTCCGCTATCGAGGTCTCGCGGGAGAGTTGACTGATTGATTTACGACTTGTTTCTACAAGTTCTGCCATCTCTTTTTTGAATGATTCCGTATAGCTCCGACGTGGAGCTGTCCCTGATGTACTCATACTATGCTATACTCCTTAACCGCAAAACTAACGCTTTCTGTGTCCTTCTACTATCTCCATTTTTTGGAGTGAAGTCCAATTTGTATAAACAGCGAATATTTCGTAGTTTTGGGGAAGGAAAGGGCGACAAGTACAGATATGCATATAGAAATGTGCAAATGCGAGATTGGGTTAATATATACACAATGATGAGTCATATTTGATATTATACAAAGTTCTGTCTTGACCTTTTTTTCAAACAAGAGTCTCGGCTTAATTGCTATGAAGAATCTTTAGAGAGAAATACATAATTATAATTCAATAACAATAAGGTGGTTTTATGATCAATAACGAAGAAGGCTTAAAAGCCGCAACCTCAGATTTTTTCAAATTATTCTGGAGTATTAACAATATCGAACCTCCTGCATGGAGTTCACATTGGCTCTTTGATGGTACTATTCCTAACCATGATAAACGAGGCTGCTATGCTTTGTTTGAAGATGAAAAGATAATTTATATTGGTGTTGCCATAGGAAAAAGTAATCAAAAATATCAAGGACATGGGCTTGGCGATAGACTTAAGAACTATTGGAAGGTTGATAAGGAAAAAAAAATGAAACAGTATAAACCACGAGACAACTGGAAAGAGGTCACGAGTATTATGACTATCGGATTTGATAAGGACTACTATTTTATAGCTGCTGCATTGGAAATTTATTTAATTCATAAATTCAACCCTTCCAGAAATAAAAACTATAAGCCAACTCAAGATTAAAAGAATTTCAAATATATTTTCCCTTTTTCTCAAAAGAGGGACACAGGCACACCCCATCATCACTTTTCCCACTAAGGGCAATAAAAAAAGCAATCGTTTTTTGCGATTGCTTTTTTTTAGCGTAGAAGATAAACACATTATCCCATTTCCGTGTGTGAATATCGGCTTTACTGACGATATGGTTTATGGCGATGCCGTTTTTTCTTCTTTTTTGACTGTTTTTTTCTTTTTTTTCTTTTTGTCTTTTGATGTTGGTTGTATTTCATCGAATCGGGGCATCATAGGACGTAATTGTTCATCGCTTTCCCATACAGCCCAATCGGTAAGTATTTGCTTCCAGAAATATGTTTTCTTTGACGGTATTGATTTATACATTTCCCGACGTATGGATTTGGGTTGCGATTTGTGAATTTCCATAATCACATCGTATGAATCCGTTTGTGTGGTGTCGGCATTAAAAACAAGTCCCGCAAGCAGACGGCGAATTTCATCATCGGTGCGTGAGGAAAAAACATCTTGTAAAAATGGTAATGGCAATATAGCATTACGTCGAAGCCCTTGCACTGTATTATTACGAACTAATTGCACTGTATCGCGCAGCGGTTGTTGCACATATTTCCATACTTTTTCAGGAAATAATTGCCCTATGGAATATGCAGTTCTCATTTTTACATGCGGATGTTCTTCGCCAAGAAATTGCGCCAAGCTGTCTGCATAGTCTTTTACGCCGATATTACCTAATTGCTCCGCTGCCAATGCCCTAATTTGCCAACGTTCATGGGTGCGGAACATCGAATATAATAATGGTGCTGCCTCACGTATTTTCACACGTCCCGCTATTGTTGCTGCCATCCCCAATTCATCGCGGTCATCGCTTGTTAATGTTTCGAGAATCATGGCTCGCACTGCTGTAGTATCTTTTTCATAGAGCTTGGGCAATATTTCATGCAAAGCAAGCCGCTCGCGTGCAGATTCGGTTGTGAATTGTTCCCGTAAAAATGGAATGGCTTCTGCGCCTTTTTCTACAATTTTAGCACGTGCCGGAGCAACATTATATTGATATTTTTGCGGTGCTGCCGATGCTTGAATAAATAAACTGTCGAGTGTTTCTGCCAAGGGGTCGCGCATGGCTGCCGGTGGCGTGAGTGCAGGTTCAGATTGTTGGGAAATATTTTCTAATGTCATAGAAAAATCAGCAAAAACCCCATAGGTTGATTTTGTTTGTACCGTTGAATTTCTTTCGGCAGAACCATAGGAATCATTGCCGCCACCATCGAGGAAACATCCTATCATGCCATAGCTGCGCCGGAAATCGGAATAGCCCATTGTATTGTCATGATTACGGGCAATATAGGCATCATCGCCACGCTCATCGAGGAATAAAGAAATGGCATTGGCATTACCACCGCCCAAAGATAAACCATCCACGGCATACCAATCATTGCCGCGCTCATCATAGAGCGCACCGAAGGCAATATCATGCCCGCAACCCTGCGATACACCATGCGAAACATAGGCATCTTCGCCTTTTCTATCCCATAATATGCCATGAGCGAAATGTACTCCCGACCCTTGCGCATATTGATAAGATTGATAACGGTCATCGCCTTCTTCATCGTATAATGCACCCAAACCAAACCAATAGGCAGTGCCCTGTCCATAAATATCAGAAATATAGGTGTCATTACCTTTGAAATCTGCAAGAATCGCAATACCACCACTGGCAATGGGACGTGAACCGAGCGCAGCCCCTTGCGTAAATGTCGTAAAATGAGTGTCATAGCGCAAAAAATCTTGAAAAGGACTACTTGCAGTATATACATCATTGCCTTGTCTGTCGGCAATAGCACCAAAGCCACGCACTCCCCCAAATCCTTGACCATCCGATTGCGCAACATAGACATCATTGCCCGTACCCTCAGCTAAAATTCCAATGCCGAATTGACCTGCCCCTTGGGTAAAAATTTTACCCGTATAATGATCATTGCCGCCTTCGTCATGGAGAATGCCCACACCAAAAAGCCCCGC
>JAFLBY010000037.1 GCA_017302855.1 Candidatus Kapaibacterium sp. | reverse complement strand
AATGTGAAAAATTTGTCTAAACTTTTTGTCCTGTTTATCTGTTATTCCCACTGTAACAAAGGAAAGTTTCCTTTCAAATATTTACTTTTTTCTTTTACTCACATTTTTCAAAGGTTTTTTATGAAAAAGTATTTGATGTTTATCATCACAGCCGCAGTTCTTTCGCTTGGTTTTACCTCATGCAAAGATGACACCACTACAGCACCTGCAACAACAATCGGTGCTAATATTACGGAATCACAGTTTCCGACAACAATTACAGCCGGAGATCCACGCGGAACCTATACACCCAATACGCCAGCGATGAAGTTTAGGTTTCCGCCGATGCAAGGAATTAATATTGCAATGACTTATACAAAAAATACGGGGTCAGGCACTCTTGTTATTCAAGGAGCAACTCCTCAATCGGGGACTTATACCACAAATAATCTGCAATTCGATATCCGCGGTTATATGGATTTTACTATTCCCGGCGAACCTACGGAGCGTATTCCTTTCCCGGCAGAAGGCGAAGAATCATTTTTTGAAGAGGTGCAACCTTCCGGCACTTGGCAAATTATAGGTAATAAAATATATTTTGACGATAATACCGAAGGTGCTGAATTTACGGTAACGGATAAAGGTCTTTTTATGTATAGTGAAATTGACACAGAAACAGAGGAAAAAGGCTCGTTTTTCTTAGGTTTACGTAAAAAATAAGTATCTCTGAAACATACCACCACATTTCACCACCTCCAATCATACCCGTACATCGTAAAAAATGTACGGGTATTGGATATTATAAAGGAAGAGTATTGTTGCAGATAGGAATATGTGCGGCACTAAACATCAAAAAAGCAAACATAACAATAATATATACAAAAAATCAATTATGATAAAACAAGAACTGACTCATATTACTATGAAGAGTTTTTAACTGTCAATAATTTTTTCAAGGTATCAAAATCAATCAGATTAAGATGTACTTTGCGATTATCGTCCAATACTTTAAATTCAAAGAAAGGATTTTCGCACATTGTATTTTGACCAATATTGATACTTTTCGATAATATCCCGACTCCCCAATCAGTGTCAATACAACAAGAAAACACCGATGGATTGCGCCTCCAGTTAAAAAATGCTTTCCATGTTGTTCCATTCCAAAGTCCATGCGCCGGCGTATGATAATATGTGCGTGATTCACGAGCGTGCCATTCGGTGGGTGGATTGCAATCGTGCAGCACAATGAAACCATCGGGTTTTATATAGTGTAAGGCATTTACAATATCTTTTTCCACTTGTTCTGCAAGGTGAAGTCCATCAATAAATATCACATCAAATAATGTGTCCTTGGATAAAATCTCACCGTTAGAGAGTTTGTGGAAAAACATATCACTTGTCATTTTAAAATTCACGGGATTTTCTTCAAATTCAACTCCCGGGTCAATACTGTATTTTACATCTGCTTTGATATGATTAAAATTATCATCAGGATTGCGAACACCGATTTCAGCATAACTTGTTTTTCGTTGTTGTAATGACAAAAGGAAATTTATTATATCGGTACGGGTTATCGTTTTTGTCATTTCTATGTCGTTCTTATATTGCGCATCATTGTAATGCGCATTGTGGAAAAATTTCCACCCTTTGACATAATACTTGATTGGTTTAATTTTTAATATTATTTGTTTTATGTCCATAGTGAATTACTTAAAGTCTATTTTGTAAAATGTACAGACTATACCATGATTACGATAATTGTTCGGATTTTGTTGATTGGTAATACTAAAAAGTCCAAGACCACATAATTTGTGGTATATTGTTGCTGAGTATTTTTTATGAATCCTGATGGTTTTCGTTGGGAACTACAAAAAAAAGCGTTCCGTTTTGGAACGCTTTTTTTATGAATATGATTGGTATTACTCTCTTAATCAAATTTTAGAGATTGTACAGCTTTATCAAATGCCGGCATATAATACTCTTTTTCCGGTGCATACCAGCTTGTCGTAATGCGGAACATTTTATTCCCTTTCACGGCAAAATAGACTCTTCCTTGAATATTAGCTCCGGGCGCATAACTCATGACATACGCTTTGCTGCCGCCAAGTGTGGTCGCCGAAGCTGAAGCACCTTTATAAGCCGCTTTATTTTGTTCAACGATTTTTTCAAGATTATTTTGTTTTGAAGCATCGAACACATCTACTTGAATAAAACAATCCACAGGACCATTTAATATTTTTTTAGAATCGAGTGTGTTGGCAACTTTAGCATTTTGGGATTTAAAATTGTCAGGAATGCTCAAAGAATAACCATTACCGACAAATGATTTTGTTGTGGCAGATGGACGATGAGCCGTTGAATCACGAACGACTGTATCAACTTTTCTTTCGATGACTTTTGCAGGTTGGGCTATTTTCACCGATTTCAACATTTGGTCAAAAGCCGGACGATAAACTGGCATTAAATCCGAAAATGTCAAGAATTCGAGCATTGTTGCTGTGGTGCTGTCTGTGAGAGAAATATAGGTTTCTCCATCAAAATTACCGTCTTCAAGCGGGAAAGAAAATGTTAATTTTACAGCTTCTTTACCGTCAATCATTACTTTTTGATCGGGTTTATAAACTACAGGATCAAAAATTCGTGCATCACTGACTAACTGTTCAAGAGTTTGTCCTTTGTGGTTTAATGCCAAAAGTGTTACTCTTGCACCGCCAATGCCGGGAATTTCTGATTTACCATTGAACAAAGAGTTAAACCGCTCCATATCATTCGAAGATGAGTACACGGTAATTCTGTCACCCGTTTGTGTGCGTGCTTTCCAATTTTCGGGATATTGGATGGAAAAACTGCGCGATCCATCCGTATAAGTTTTCATTGCTCCGGGCATAACCGGCTCGGCTTTTTTCTGACAACCCATGACGACAAGCGCGCATAAAGCAATCATTCCACATAGTTTTTTCATGAAGGACATTCTCCTAAAGAATAGATGTATAAGTACTGTCTTGTTTTGAACAGAAGATGAATATAATTGCAAGGAGTTACATTCGATGCGGCTTGTGCAAATTTCTAAGGATTTGCGTTAAGCAAGTTTTGGCGCACAAAACCCATATTGTAACTCTTTACGAAAGCAAAAATAACTGTTCACGGAGAAAACATCTGCACAGTGCAACTATTCTGCGGCATAAAGTTATCATAAAATCGTGCGGTGACCATATTTTTCAGGTAATGAAACAAGCAGTATGAGCATTGAAATTTGTATAGAACCATAGCTGTTTTGGCTTCGGGACAATCGGCAGACAGCTTTACACAATAAAGGAAAATCGGGGTAAAAAAGTGCGATAAACAATTGCCGTTCGGTCAGAAACCTGTAATTTTGCGAGTCTTTCGGCGTGTAGCGCAGCCCGGTAGCGCACTACTTTGGGGTAGTAGAGGGCGCTGGTTCGAATCCAGTCACGCCGACTGAACATCAGCGAAAGCGATGCCTTGCTGCCCAAACAGCAAGGCATTTTTTATTGCGTATCTTCTTGTTTATCAAAAGGAGAGACAGTGGAAGCAATCCACCGTAAGTATAGTTCCGAACCACTCTCAATAGGCACAGCAATAACCTCCGGCACATCATAAGGATGTAGTTCGCATACCCTTTTTTCGAGCATTTCAATATTGTCCACAGTTGTTTTGATAAAGATCATGACCTCCAAAGATTCTTCGATACGATCATTCCATGTGTACATCGAATAAGCGCCAAGTAAAAGGTTGCAACACGCTGCTAAACGCTCGGAAAGCAGAATACGAGCTATTTGTTGCGCATTGTCATAAGAGTTCGTTGTTACGATGACTAATCGGAAGTTTGATGCGTTTTCCATAGTTTTGCCACGTTATTTCATGAGAACATACTTCTGTTTCGATTGTATAAACGGTTTCGTTCTGCTTGTTTCTGCTCATTTTGAGTAGAAAGAACCTGTGGTTGAATCTGAATATATCTATTGCACCGAGAGAATGTTTTTATGAATAGACACACTTTACCCAAAGGTAAAAACAGCAAAACGTACTTAGTTTCACAGCCAAATTAACAAAAAAATGATTGAACTTCTCATATTTCATTGTCATCTTGTCGGTGCATTGTACGGATTCACCAAACGTTGGCAGGAGGCATCAGTAAAAGAGGGCATCATCGCTGTCGTGCTATTCGGTTTATGTTTCACCATATTATGGGCATTAACCGGACCGATTGCACGCTGGATTACACCCGAAAAAGGCTTTACTGAATGGTTCACTGCCGATACCTTGTCTTTGGTCTTGGTTTCCATACCTGATGCGCTTTTCTTTTATATATTTTTTCTCAAACCTCGCTCGGCATCGTTACATCAATAACAATGTCGTTCGTATTTTATCCGACTCAGTATGATTGCACAATTACGCGGCACTATTGCAGAAAAATCCACCACGGAAGTTATCATTGATTGCGGGGGAGTGGGCTATCATGTTTTTATTTCGGTAGCAACATACGAGCAATTGCCCGCCGATGGCACAGCGGTAACTTTATTAACTCTGCTTATTCCCCGTGAAGATGCTCTGACGCTCTATGGCTTTGCCACATCGGCAGAACGCAAGGCATTTGTGTTGCTGACATCAATACCGGGTATAGGTCCCAAAACGGCTTTGGGGATTTTATCCGCTTTATCATTAGCCGAATTGCGTGATTATATCATTGGCGGTAATCTGCTGGCATTACAAAAACTACCGGGCATCGGAAAAAAGACCGCAGAGCGGATTTTAGTGGAGTTACGAGACCAAATCGGCAAACTTGCTATCATTGGTGCTGCTTCATCCTCCGTACCGGAGACAGGTAATACTATGGTGCGGCAGGAAGCACTGTCGGCACTTATTGCTCTTGGCTATACGCGTCAAGTGGCAGAAAAAGCCATAAAGTTAGCAGCTGCCGACAATCCGAATGCAACAGCAGAACAATTGATTCGCAAGGGATTGAAGTTTGCGGTACAGTAAAAAATAGAAATGCCGATGATTAGAGCAATTGCTTATTGCAATCGTTACTATAACAATAAAAATGTCATTATTATTCCACTACATTGATGGGGCTTATGAAAGGAAGTACACTTTTCGCAATCTTTTTGGGCAGTGCCGCCATTTTCGGGTCATTCATTCTTGAAGGTGGCAAACCCGCAGCATTGCTTGTTATTCCGGCAATGGTTATTGTCTTTGGTGGTACTCTGGCAGCAGCAATGGCGGGCAGTTCATTGCAGCATATACTTCGCATTCCAACTTTATTGCGCATTGCTTTTTTCCCTCCTAAAATTGACAAAAAACATATAATTGATCAAATTCTGTTGTTTGCTACCATTGCCCGTCGCGATGGTATTTTAGGGCTTGAACGTCGGCTTGATGATATTCATTATCCTTTTTTACGGAAACTAATCGAAATTTCCATTGATGGAGCTGACCCCGAAACAATGGCAGCCATTGCAGACACTGATATTGAATTTATTACCGAAAGACATAATGCCAATATAGGATTATTTACTAAAATGGGTGGATATTCTCCGACAATGGGAATTATTGGTACGGTCATGGGACTTATTTCCACGCTTGCGGCAGCGGGTGGCGACCCGACAGACCTTATACACCATATTGCTACGGCATTTATTGCTACGATGTGGGGTATTTTTATGGCAAATATCGTCTTTTTACCCATTGCCGATAAATTACGCGCTGTCCATACTGCCGAATTGCAAATGATGAATATTATGATTATTGGCGTAAGCTCGCTGCAATTGGGCGAAACTCCAAGCGTAATCCGATCTAAACTCATCAGTGCATTTCCTTTGGCTGAACAAAGTGCTTTGAGGGCAGCTCCCTTACCTGTTCCTCCGGCAGTATAAATACATAATTCGCTTCACTACAATTAAGCATAAATTCTTTTTTGATGTATTTGCCATTATCACAATACAAAAAAAAGAACTATAGACTTTTCACCATTCTTGACATTTTCACATATACATATATGAAAAAAAACAAACTCTTATTTCTCTTGAATCTGACAGTACTTGCTTCGCTTATGCTTTTTTCTTTCTCATGCTCTGATTCACAAAAAGAAACAGCAATACGCCAAGCAAAAGGCAATAAAAAATATGGTGGTAACTATCGCATTAATATGGTGCGCGGTAATCCCAATGGACTCGATCCTGTTATCATCAATAGTAAACTTGCTGATGATATTGCTCAACAGATCTATGACCGTCTCATTACTTTTGATTCTAATTTAAACACAGTCCCCGAATTGGCTCACAGATGGGAAATATCCGATGATGGTAAACTCTATACATTTTTTCTGCGCAATGATGTATATTTTCATGATAATCCTTGCTTTTCCAATGGTAAAGGGCGCAAACTTATTGCCTCCGATATTGTCTATTCATTAACAAGAGCATGTGACCCACAAAGTAAAACTGTTGCATTTTGGGCATTTAAGGGAAAAGTAAAAGGTGCTGATGAATATTATGCTGCACGATTAGAAAAATCAAATAAAGTCACTAATATTTCCGGCATACAAGCCCCCAATGATACAACACTTACCATAGAATTATTGCGTGCGTATCATCCATTTTTATTAACCCTTGTCAATGGCTTCGGTTGTGTTGTGCCGCATGAAGCTGTGGAATATTATAAAGACAATTTCTTCAGAAATCCCGTTGGCAGCGGTCCTTTTGTGTTTACCGAATGGAAAGATGATCAACATCTGACATTGCGTCGTAATCCGCAATATTGGCAAAAAGATACTCAAGGAAATAGATTGCCGTTTTTAGATAATATTACGGTAACATTTATTAAAGATGATAAAGTTCAGCATAATGAATTTATGAAAGGAGGATTGGAAGAAAGTTTTACCATTCCGACAGAATTTTTCCCGACTGTGTTTAATGAAAAAAAAGAAGTAATACCGCCATATACTGCATATAATGTTCAGCAAAAACCTGCATTGCTCACATGGTTTATTAATTTATTATGTGCAAAACCACCTTTTAATAATCCCGATATTCGCAGAGCTTTATCCTATGCCATAGATCGCGAAAAAATCGTAAAATATGTCTTACGTAATGCTCCTTATCAGCCCGCACATCATGGCATCAATCCGCCGGTTATGCCGGGCTATGACATCAAAGATATTGAAGGGATAGCGTTTAATCCGACAAAAGCGAGGGAATATCTTCAAAAAGCAGGATTTACCAATGGTGCCGATATACCAAGTATCACACTTTCTGTTTATCAGGAACCCAGATTAGTGCAAGTTGCCGAAGCCGTACAGCAAATGATTAAAGAACATCTTAATATTTCCATCAATATTCAAGTATTGCAATTTGCTGAATTATTGCAACGTGCAGAGCATGGCAAACTTGATTGTTGGGGCACGCGTTGGTATGGCGATTATCCCGATCCGGAAAATTATCTCAATTTATGGGATGGCTCGCTCGTGCCCGCTGAATTACATCAAGTGAGTTATCCGAATGAAACACGGTATGTGAATAAAGAAATGACCGAGATTTTAGCCCAAGCCGTTGGCACTAATGACCCGATACAAAGAATGGCTTTATATAAAAAAGCAGAAAATATTGCCATAAAAGAATCACCTTCGATTGTATTATTCTATGAAATGCACTATCGGCTTTTGCAGCCCTATGTGCGTGATTATCCCTTGGATGCAATGGCGCGTGTAGTCTTGAAAAATGTATGGTTGGATAAATAAGACAAAAATGGAAGGTAATACTGCAAACGTCGGGGAAAAAGAATTGCGTTTCCACACGGAACAATTCTTTTCACAATTTATTAATACTCACAATGCCGAATACAGCCAATGGTCAGAGCAATGGTATTTTTACGGCGAATTACCAAATAAAGATAAAGCCGGCGGTTGCTATGCTTTGTTCGAGCATGAGACTCTTATGTATATTGGCATTGGTATCGGCAAAAATTCCGGTTTAGCGTCCAAAGTCAGTAAATATTGGAAAATGGTGGATGGTATTCCTCAACAGCACTATAAACCCTCCAATCAATTTCCATCAATGACAAGCATTATGACCATTGGTTTTGAACACCATGTATTTCTTGCTGCGGCATTGCAAATATATCTTATCGAACAATTATCGCCAAGAGAAAACACTCATTACAAACCAAAAAAATAATACATTATTGCAATATATATGGCACAGATAATTACCATTGATACGCTTATACATGGATTACAATCATTGGGCGTAAAAAAGGGGATGTCGCTTTTGGTGCATAGCTCTCTTTCTTCTTTTGGTTGTTATGTATGCGGTGGTGCAACTGCCGTCATAGAAGCACTTTGCCGCACCGTGGGTAATAATGGTACTATTATGATGCCGTCACATTCATCAACATTCAGCGAACCCTCATATTGGCAAAATCCGCCTGTTGCATCTGAAGTATGGCAAATTATCCGCGAAACTATGCCGGCATTTTCTCCTTTATATTCTCCTGTGGAAGGCATTGGCATCATTCCCGCGCAATTTGTGAAAATACCTAAAGTGCAAAGAAGCAGTCACCCTATGACTTCTTTTGCTGCGTGGGGAAAACATACTTCTTTTTTACTTGATAAGCACAGCATGGATTATGGCATGGGCGAACATTCACCCTTAGCGCGACTTCTTGATATTCATGGATATGTAGTATTTCTCGGTGCGCCTTATGAAAGTAATACACTTTTGCATTTAGCAGAAATTCGTGCCGATTATACAACAAAAAAACAATTATCTCAAGGAGCGCCTATATTCAAAGGAAAAAAAAGAATATGGGTTGAATTTAATGAAATTGACTATGATAATGATGATTTTGACATCATCACACGCGAATATTGCCTGCAATCGGTGAATGTACGGTATGGCAAAATAGAAAATGCCGATTGCACACTTATGCCCGCCAAAGAATTAGTGGATTTTGGGCGGTGCTGGATAGAAAAAAACCGCAAATAATCAATATTTTTCGTCCCGTTGCTCTAATTCCTGTCTTCGATGTTCGATAGTAATCAATTTTTTATGAACTGCTTCCGACAAGTTAATATGGCGGGCATTGGCATAATTACATAAACTGATCAATACATCGGCTGCCTCATCGGCAAGTTCTTCATCACTTATCGGCTTGCCTTTCCAACGTTTTTTTTCTAAATTGGCAAGTTCGCCGGCTTCTCCATTGAGTTCAAGGCAAAAAAACTCACCCGAACGTTCGGTAAAATACCCTTGCTGATATTGGTCGAAACCGCGCTGAACAGAGCGTAAACCGCTTTGAACTGCATCAAGTAAATAATCAAGTTCCTGTGGAATAATCATAGCTTTTTGTTGTTATTATATGAATATATGCTGCGAATGTACAAGTTACTGAACCGATGACAAATTTTTATCTCTTGCTTCTTCCATTTCCGTCTTTTTGTATGCAATATGCAGAATGAAGTAGTGTTGAGGTATTTTATGCTTCAACTCCTTACCCATCAAGAACATCAATCATGAATATCTGTATAATCAGTTTAATCATGATATGTTTTTCTCGACGAATGTATCATGCCTTTTTCACAAATTCCGATTTTAATGACATAGAGCCAAATCCATCAATTTTACAATCAATATTATGGTCACCATCGGTAAGTCGTATGTTTTTCACTCTTGTGCCCGATTTTATAGGTTTAGGTGCACCTTTTACCGGTAAATCTTTGATGACAATAATGGTATCGCCATTGTGCAACTCATTGCCATTGGAATCAAGTACTTTGGTAGCTATCGAATCCTCTGTTATTGAAGCAGGGTTCCATTCATAATAGCATTCCGGACATATCATTAGAGTATCAACGGCATAGGTAAATTCTGAATGACATTGCGGACATGGAATAATTTCTGACATAATAATGTTATTTGTAATGAATAATTGTTTTTGTGCTGTTTTTACACCTGACATTAAGTGGTTTTGGAGTTTTTAGTATTTCAACCTCTTACTCATCAAGTACATCAATCATGGAAATCTCTGCAATCACTGTATATGGTATAGTAGTGCCATGCGAGCGATATGTTATCGAAAATACAATACGGTTTCTCCTGTCTCGGGTACATCATTGTCTATATAAAATATAGAATATTTAATGATTACTTCATACGTATTATTTGACAAATAATTAGTTGAAATTGGTGTGAAAATAAACTCTTTTGCCCAAGTAGGATTATTATGATTAAAAATGCATGTGTATGTTTCTGTCTCTTCATTTACCGTCCATGTGCCAACATGTACAGTGCTTGAAGAACCATTTTTTGTTGTTACCTTGATGCTCTGATCGCTTTCCATATCAAACTCTTCAATTATTCCGAAAAGCACTATCAAAGTTCTCCAATTTTTTTGCAAGAGTTCTTTATGAATTATAGGATTAAGCGTATCCTCTGTTAGATAAATGCTTTGTTCGCATCCATTAAACAGCATCGTTGAAAATAATAGAAAAAAAATGACAAGCGATTTCATAACTAATAAGAGTAATCTGTTATCGTAAATGTAAAGATGTTGTGCCTAACTCGGGTTCATCATATTGCGTATAAAAAATAGAATATTTAACATCAAGATTATATCGAAATCCACTTCTCGTTGAAGCATTTATAGCAAGAGGGGTGAATACAAATTTTGTTGCCCATGTTGGATTGTTATGCTCAAATGTACATACATATTCTTGAGTTACATTATTCAAAGTCCATGTTCCGGTAATGGTGAGTGGTAAAGCACTATATGATGTTATCGCTGTGATGTCGCCATTTTCATTCATGTCATAATCTGCTAATTCTCCAAAAAGTGCTAAATACATACCCCATTTTTTTTGCAATAGTGCTTTATGGACATAATCTATGTTAAGTTCAGAATTGAATATTTCGTTCGTTATTCTCACACTTTGTTCGCATCCATTAAACAGCATCGTTGAAAATAATAGAAAAAAAATGACAAGCGATTTCATAACTAATAAGAGTAAGTATGTTGATTGAAATTATTATTAGGTATTCTAATCTTACAATTTTTTTGTTATACCAACACTTAGCATTGTATATTTAGGACTAAAATCAACTAATTCAGAGCGAAGCCCAATATCACGACTATTATAATCATACGTAGTATGTATTTTTAGAATCGCCGATAATGCAAGTGATGGATTAATAGAGTAATCAATACCGAAGGCAAGCCCAATTAATGGAGCAAAGTAGCTGTATGATTCAGTAATTTCTTTCGTTGGTCGCGAAGTACCGGAAGATGCTTCTGTAAATTTACCTTTCGATTCAGTAAGGATGTAATTTATTCCGCCATCTACACGTATAAACGGTATGATATCCTTACTTGCCACATCAAATCGCGCACATAGAGCAAGGGGAATAAGATAGGTGATTTGTGAAAAATCAATCACTGCCATTTGTGAAATATTTATCTTATTGTTACTGACTAATCTGTTAAAATCATAATCCATTTTTGTAGTATGGACGCTATGGAGACCTGCGGTCATACCAATATGTAAAAATCGTGATGTACGATAATACATTCCCACGTCCAATCCTGCGCCGAGTCTTTCGCCCTTGGGATTATCTTTCATCAAATAATTACCACCAAACACGCCAAAGAAACGAGTTTCGGAAAAATCGTTTTTCGTTGAACTTAACAACATATCGTCTTGGCAATAAAGCGTGGCATTAACTGCAAAAATAACAAATAGATACAGAAAAATGTGCTTGACTTTGTTCATAAGGTTGTGATGATGGTTATGTCGTTGTTTCATTTGATGCCGCTATCATATTATTGAATTTTTCGCAAATATACATGTTTTTATGAATTAATGTGTTTTTTTCCTTCATAGAGTTCAAACTCAAGCAAACGACAATCAATATCGGCATTAAAGAATTCAATTCGTCGTTTTGCTTTTAACCCCACATGTTTAGCAAGTTCTAAATTACCCGTAAATATATATCCCATATAGCCACTGCAACGTTGCTTGAAAAAATTACCGATACGTTGATATTCTGCCAATAATTTTTCATCATCGCCAAGGCGTTTACCATATTCAGGGTTAAGCATTATTGCGCCATTGCCATAGGGAATTTCTGTTTCGCTAAAATCACAACGCGATACTTTTATCAGATGTGCAACCCCCGCTTTTTTTGCATTTTCGCGAGTTGCTTGTACGGCTTTTGCATCACGATCACTGGCAATAATTCTGCTCTCAAATGGAATAATAGCACTTTCGGCATTTTCACGCAATGCTATCCATGCTTGATGATTATAGTCTTGTACATGCATGAATCCGAAATTAGGTCGTAATAATCCCGGGGCACGTTTTGTTGCAATAAGTGCCGCCTCAATGGCAAGTGTACCGCTCCCACACATAGGATTAATAAAGGATGATTGTTTATCCCATCGTGTTGCAAGTATTGTTGCGGCTGCCAAGGTCTCTCGCATGGGCGCAGCATGGGGCATCATTCTATAGCCGCGTCGAGATAATGGTGTGCCGGAAGTGTCTAAATAAATACAACATTCGGTATCCTTCCAATACAGAAAAATAACCGTATAATCATTGTCTGAGCCGGAATCAGGTCTTTTTCCTGTTTTTTGACGAATACGGTCAACAATGGCATCTTTGCATTTCACATTTGCAAATTGCGTATTGTCAATGGACGGCGTATCAACGGCAGAAATAACGCTAAGATAGCCATTTTGGCGGGGAATAATATCTTCCCATGCAATTTTTGACGTGTGATAATATAAATCCGCCGGCGAGTCGCACTCACATTCTTTTAATAATAGTAAAATTCTGCTGGCAGTGCGCATCCGAAGATTAAGTATCATGGTATCGTGTAAAGTACCTTCAGTAAACACTCCAGCCATTGATTCATACATAATGGGATACCCTAACTCCTGTAATTCTTGGCGTACATACAGTGTCATTCTTTTGGGGCACGTGACTAATATCCGTGATTTCTTCATTCGTTTTTCTTTCCGTATATGGTAAACCCGTACTGTGTTGTCGGGCTTTCTTGCAATGAGCATTCTGCTGCTCACTTATAGTATTTAGATTCAAAAATACAGGATAAAACGCAGCTCTGACCAATAAAAATAGTGTAACTTCCATCGGTTGCGCCCAATGACTGCGTATTTTTGCCTCTCATTTATCTGCATTTGACACATGAACAACACTTTATATTTAATAGATACAATGGGACTTGTGTTCCGTGCTTACCATGCTATGATGCGTATGGGTTTTCAAAGTCCGAGTGGTGAACCCACAGGGGCAGTATTTGGCGTGAGCAATATATTGGCAACATTGCTTGAGCGAGAATCGCCGATGTATATTGCCGCTGTATTCGATACGAAGGAACCCACTTTTCGCCATCAACGTTATGATTTGTATAAAGCAAATCGGCAAGCATTTCCGGAAGAACTTGTGCCACAATTAGCTCGTATTAAACAAGTTATTGATTTGGCAGGTATTAGAAGAATCGAAATGCCGGGTTTTGAAGCCGATGATATTATCGGTACTCTTGCCACGTATGCAGGTAAAGCACAAATGGATGCGATTTGTATAACCTCCGACAAGGACTATTTCCAATTGGTGAATGACTATGTGAAAGTGTATCGCCCATCAAAGGGCAGCAGCTCCGATTATGATGTGTTCGATGCGGAAAAAGTACGCGAAGTTTTTGGTGTCTATCCGCAACAAGTCATTGATGTGCTGGCATTGCAAGGTGATAGCTCGGATAATGTGCCCGGAGTAAAGGGCATAGGCGAAAAGACAGCATTGTCCCTGATAACGGAATATGGCTCATTGGATAATGTCTATGCAAATGTGGATTCCATCACAAAAAAAGCAGTAAAAGCAAATTTGACCGACCATAAAGATATGGCATACTTGTCTAAGGAATTGGTGACTATCCACACCGATGTACCGCTCGGATTATCTCTTGATGATTGCCGTCGCAGCGAGCAATCGTCCCAAGAGTTGGATGGTCTTTTTGCCGAGTTAGGCATGGCTTCTCTGCGTGAACGTTGGCGTAAGCAAAAGAATTTTTCTGTGGCGGCAGCTCTGCAAAAAAGCGATACAGACCAGCCGGCAGCAATCCCAATTGCAGAACAACCAAAACCACCTGTGCTGACCGTTGAGACGCGTCCACATTCTTATTATACCGTACTCCATAATGATGATATGCAGCGATTGATTGATGAACTTTCCCATTGCACGCAACTATGTGTAGATTTGGAAACAACATCGCTGAATACTATGCAATGTGACATAGTGGGAATTGCACTTTCAACAAAAGAAAATACCGGATGGTATATTCCCGTGTCCGATAGGGTGGAAGAGCACAATACAGATGCTCAACATTCTTTATTTGAGGTGCAAGAATCCGCCGCCGAATATTCTTCCGATTATATGTCAGTCCATACTGTACTTCAACGTCTGCGCCCTTTTCTTGAAAATCCTAATGTACCAAAAATCGGACAAAACTTAAAATTTGATGCATTAATTTTACGACGTTATGATGTTGTTATTTCGCCCGTCGGTTTTGATACCATGTTGGCAAGTTATTTACTTGATGCGGATAAGTCCCATAATATGGATGCACTTGCTTTGCGATGGATGAATTATTCACCCATTTCCATCACCACATTAATCGGTGAGAAAAAAAATGGCTCCATGAAAGATGCTCCGTTAGAGAAAGTCGCAGAATATGCTGCCGAGGACGCGGATGTGACTATAACGCTGCGCAATATTCTTTATACCGAATTAGAAAAAAATAATTTACTGACCTTAGCAGAAACAATAGAATTTCCGGTGTCGGAAGTGCTGACACAAATGGAATATAATGGCATAAAAATAACTACCGAAGCATTAAGCGAAATATCGGCGATGATTAAAACGGAAGTCGAGCGTTTACGCAAAGATATATTTCTTATTTCCGAGCAAGAATTTAATATTGACTCACCCAAACAAGTCGGGGAAATATTATTTGATAAACTAAAAATCCCCGGCGGAAAAAAAACAAAAACAGGCTATAGCACAGATGTTTCCGTATTATCGGAATTGGCAGCAGATTATCCTGTTGCAGGTATGATATTGGAACATCGTCAATTACAAAAACTACAGTCCACATACGTAGAAGCATTACCGAAAATGGTCAATCCCCAGACGGGAAGAATTCATACGACATATAATCAGACGATTGCAGGCACGGGCAGATTATCTTCTGTGGAACCCAATTTGCAAAATATTCCCATTCGTACAGCATTGGGACGTTCCATCCGCCGTGCATTTATTCCATCCGACACAAACAATGCAGTGTTATTATCATGTGATTATTCGCAAATTGAATTACGGATTATGGCATATATCAGCCGTGATGAAACATTGATGCATGCTTTTCAACATGGTTTGGATATTCATTCTGCCACAGCAGCAAAATTATTTTCTGTGCCATTGTCGGAAGTCAGTTCCTCACAAAGGCGCATAGCAAAAACCGTTAATTTTGGGATTATGTATGGTCAAGGCAGTTTTGGTTTAGCGCAACAATTAAGTATTTCGCGCAAAGAAGCTAAAACAATTATTGATCAATATTTTACCAATTATCCGCGTATTCGCGAATATTTTGATACCACATTGGAATCGGTACGCAGCAAAGGATATGCAGAGACATTATGCGGCAGACGACGATATTTCAGCAATATCAATAGCAACAATGCCACCATCAGGCAATCCACCGAGCGTGCCGCCATCAATATGCCGATACAAGGCACGGCTGCCGATATGATGAAAATTGCCATGATTCAAGTGCATAAGAGAATGAAACAAGAAAAAGTGCGTTCGCTCATGTTATTGCAAATTCACGATGAATTGGTGTTTGATGTGCCCAATGATGAAATCGAACTCATGAAAACATTGGTGGTTGAAACAATGCAGAACGCTTTGGCTCTTGGCGATGTGCCCGTATTGGTTGAAGCCGGTATAGGCAAAAATTGGGATGAAGCACATTAAGAAATTGACAACTTTTATGTCATAAGCAAGAAGATGTGTATTTTCGCTTCCACATTCTTTTCATTAACAATTCGAGAGAGGACAATGATGATGTTTTTACGAACATTTGCAGCAACTGCTCTAGTTATAGGTCTTGTTTCCTGCGGTTCGGCACCGGAATCAAATGAGTCCACCGCAAAAACCGGTTTTGTCAGCATTAATGTGCCCGACAAAAATATTCCGCCTTCGCCCGACCCTGCTTTGCCGACCAGTGTAACATTGCCCGGCGATGGTGGCGCACCCGCACCGGCTATGGAGAAAGCAAAAGCACCCACCACCACATTAACTTTTACAAAAGTGGGGCAAAGAGAATTTGTCAAAACAGGCGAAGCCGTAAACTTACTCTATGATGGTATTGATGCTAAATCAACGTATGTCAAATATGAATCTGCCGAAAACGGATATTGGCTTGAAGTTGCCTTAACAAAAGAACCGACTATTGTTGAGTTCAGCTATTTATGTCAGCGATTTATTGTTGCCAATCCGGCTCTGACTTCAATTGGCTTTGGTAATGGTTTACGCTATGAACAAATTGTGTGGACTCCACGCCAGGATGGCTCATGGGAAGTACGTATAGGCGCTACCGAACGCGGATGTAAAAGCGAAGCACTTGACGATATCAATAAATTGCGCACAAAAGATTATCAGAAAGAAGTACCAAAAGCAACCGCACCAAAAAAGAAAAAGTAACCATGTGTTTTTGTTATGAATCCACAGCCCATATATCGTTTTATATGGGCTGTGTTTATACCGGAAATGTAGTGGCTTGAGTGCTTCAGAGCTTAACAAATCAAAAAAATCGCCACAATCACCATAAATCTCCGGCATATCTTCATGTCGTTTCACCATACATTTACTCACTTTTGTAAAAAATATCATGACAAAACGTATTATTTATTGTCTGTGTATCCTTTTTTTGAGTGCATGTGGCAAAGATATCCCTGTCTATAATACGACCGACCAAAACTATAGTATATATTTGTCTGATTCAACCGGAAACATTGCGCGTGTTACGATGCCTGACGCACGCATTGCCGACAATAATTATTATTTTACTGTCAATAATGACAATATTAATGGGGCAGTGACTTGGATGAAAGAATTTCGTGATAATATTTATTTAGGTATTCCCTCGCAATATAAGGTGATTGTTATCAATAAATTTTCTTTTAAAAAAGTTGGTCAATTTGATTTTTCCGTCTCACAACGTATCCCCACCGACATGGCATTTGTCAATGCAACGAATGGCTATATTGCTCATGAGAATGATTCGACAATTTCTCTTGTGGATTTATATACGTTTACGGTAGCGCGGAGTGTGCCTTCCGGCAAAAACCCTATAGCAGTGGCAGCCATCGAACAACAAGTATTTGTGGCTTGTAAAGGCGACAATACAGTATGCCGTATAGATTCGCGAACCAATAGCATAGTGGCAAGATATTCGACACCACCCATGCCGGCATTACTGAACAATATACAAGATGATAATGTAGCCGCCGAAAAAAGACGATTACTTTTGGTATGCCAAGGGAATGATGCCCAACCGGCATCGGTATCGCTCATGGACATTAATGGTGGCATTACAGGAACGCAGAACATAAACTTGGCGGGCGGTAAGGAAATTCCACGTGCGGTTGCCATAACCACCACAGATTTTGCATTTATTGCAACCCAAACGAGCGTATGGCGTTACGATATTCGTAAACCTGAAGCTCCGCGCCGTCTATCACCTTCGGCTGCTCAGGACATTTATTACAATATTCGCCGCAATGAACTGATTGTTCAACGCACGCCCAACCTGGTGCAGATTGCACAATCAAATGATATGAAAGTCCTTTCGTCCATCAGCACCACATCGCCGGTGCAAGCTTTGATTGAGATTAATGATTAAGTGAAAAGAGCTACAATCGGACGATAGTAAAGGATTTGATTTGCCATAAAACATCGTATATTTTAGCCGGTTATTTCCTATGGTAAACTGATATTCATAGGTGCAATGTGGCAATGAAAGTCCTTACAAAGGGGAGACCGCCCTACGATGCAGGCGGAATATTTAATTTTTACACTATATACCATGAATATTACAGTTATTGGCAGCGGTTTTGGCGGATTAAGCGCAGCTATTCGTTTACAAGCACAAGGGCACAATGTTACTATTATCGAAAAACGCGATAAACCGGGGGGCAGAGCGTATGTATATGAACAAGAAGGATTTGTTTTTGATGGTGGTCCCACTATTATCACAGCACCGTGGCTTATTGATGAATTATTTGCACTCGGCGGTAAAAAAACAGCTGATTATGTTTCGATTATTCCGATTGACCCTTTTTATAATGTGCGTTTCGAGGACGGTTCCGTATTCCGCTACAATGGCAATCATGATGAGATAGTGCGCCAAATTCGCTCTTTTAATCCTGCTGATGAACAAGGGTATTATCGGTTTATGGAAAAAGCAAAGCAAGTATTTAAAACAGGTTTTGAACTTATTGATAAGCCGTTTTTGTCCATGACGGATATGGTCAAAGTACTGCCCGATTTGATTCGCTTACAAGCCCAACGCTCCGTATTCGGTTTGGTACAAAAATATATTTCTGATGAACGTTTGCAGCAAGTTTTCAGCTTCCATCCCTTATTAGTTGGTGGCAATCCCTTTCAAACAACATCAATTTACGCATTAATCCATGTGCTTGAAAAACAATGGGGTGTGTGGTTTGCTATGGGTGGCACGGGAGCATTAGTGCAGGGTTTAACGCAATTATTTCTTGATATGGGCGGCACTTTGCGTTTATCAACGGAAGTTGGGCGTATTTCTATGGATAATGTCACCTTAAAAGCCGATGGTGTTTTGCTTAAAACAGGTGAAAAAATTGATGCTGATATTATTGTAAGTAATGGTGATGTGGCTTCAACATATTTACATCTTATTCCACAAAAATATCGCAAAAAAAATACCGATTCTCATATTACGAATATGCGATATTCCATGTCATTATTTGTACTATATTTCGGTACAAAAAAGCGATATGATAACATGGCACATCATGAAATACTTATGGGTCCCCGCTATAAAGGATTGATTACCGATATTTTTTCCAATAAAGTATTGTCGGAGGATTTTTCTTTATACTTACATCGCCCCACTGCAACCGACCCGTCACTTGCTCCTGAAGGTTGTGATTCGTGGTATGTGCTTTCGCCCGTGCCTCATTTGGGAGGTGATACCGATTGGAAAAAAGCAGCAAAACCCTATCGTGACGCTATTGTGTCGTACCTCGAAAAACGCTATATGCCTGATTTAGAAAAAAATATTGTCACCGAATTATATATTGATCCACTCCATTTTCGCGATACCCTCAACAGCCATTTGGGCAGTGCATTTTCTGTTGAGCCGATTTTGACGCAAAGTGCTTGGTGGCGACCACACAATCAAAGCGAGGATATTCCTAATCTTTATTTTGTTGGAGCCGGAACGCATCCGGGTGCGGGATTGCCCGGCGTCATAAGTTCAGCAAAAATTGCTGCGGATTTAATAGCAGAACATTATAGATAAGCCTACAAAGAGGAAAGTGTACTATGTACCGAAATCAGACTTGTTTCTGATTATCACGGTGATTCAAGTCCGTACAAATAAAGTATAGTAGTCATGAATATCTCAAGTACCGCTATAATCATGGTATAAAAACAATGAGCATATAGTGCAGTGTTTACCGTACCGGCTAATGATGAAATACGGTTACTATGATTCTCTAAGCATTGTCTATACACAAAATTGTAGTAATTTGGCATCATAAAGAAATTATTACTTTGTAAAGACTTTTGTTTTGAGGATAGAGCATGAAAACTATTGCCATTTTTTTTCTTCTTTTTTGCACATTGTCCTTAGCGGACGCGCAACCCTTTCAGCGTTCATTTCCGGCTCTTATGCCTATGGATTCAGCCATTCATCCTGAGCACCTTTTTGGGAAATTCAATGATCCCATCACTGCGTCGAATGCTCTGATGGTCAAAGATGGGCATTTTTTTACGAAAGATGGAAAGCGTGTGCGTCTTATCGGCACAAGTTTGCACAATGCTGCATGTTTTCCCGATAGTGCGATGGCGGTAGCGATTGCTCGTCGTTTGGCAGGTCTTGGCTTCAATGCAGTGCGGCTTGTCGGTATTGACAATCAATGGTGGCGAAATTATGGTTCTGTGTTTGCCGAGGCAAATGACACCAAAAATTTTGATGCTCAGCAAATGAAAAAGTTAGATCGGCTTATTGTTGAATTACAAAAAAATGGTGTCTATGTTGTACTTCAACTTTATTCTCAATGGATGCCTCGCGCCGACGATAATATTCCCGGTTATGATTCTATACCGTGGAATGGTCGTTATGCCAATTTCTTCATGGCTTCCGTGATTGACCGTACTCGCAGTTATGCCGTAAAATTATTTAATCATAGAAATTCGATTACAAATATTGCCTATAAAGATGATCCAACAATTGCTTGTGTGGAATTGACGGACGATAATTCACTTTTTGCTGCTTGGAGCAATGGATTTTTACACCCGAACAGTAATTTTTCGTTCTCGCATTCCGCTCTTCTTGATGCCGTCTGGAATAATTATTTGTTCAATAAATATAAAACAACGGCAGCATTATCAAAAGCATGGGAAATTATTCCTAATAGTTCTGCTCTTATGCCTAAAAATGGAAATTTTGAAGATAATTCAGACCCATTATTCGGTTGGGAATTAGGTGTCAATACCGATAATAATGCCGTTGCCAATGTATATCCTTCCAATGGTATTAAACATCAGGGAGCATTTTCTGCGTGGATTAAAGTCAATAAAGAAGGAAGCAATGTCTATGATGTCATTTATGTGAATCGTTCGGTTGCTGTGCAGCGTTTTTTGCAATATGAACTACGTTTTTGGGCACGTACCGATGCTGCGGCGAAATATACATCACCATTTTATGTGGCATTACAACGCGGTAGCGGGTCTTTTGAAAATTATGGTTTACTATATCAGAATGATGTACCGCTCACAGAAAATTGGCGTGAATATGTGACTCGTTTTCGTGCAAATACAAGCGACTCAATCAGTGCGATGTTGGCTTTTTATCTTGGAGCCGGTGTGGGTAATATTTATCTTGATGATATTCGTATAACGCCTGTGACCGAAGCGGGACTTTTGGCGAGCGAATCATTAGAAAAGCGCAATATTCAACGTGTGCGCCGTATTGATGAAAGTATTGCTGTGTCGCCGGTACGCTCTGCCGATCAAGCCCTGTTTTACAGTGCATTGGTAGATAATTATATGACATTAATGCAAAAATTATTGCGTGATACTATAGGCACAAAAGCATTGATTACTTCCGGCACAACGCCCACATATATTAATGAAGCATATAGTGAAAGAAATCTTGATTATTCGGGAGCAGTACAAAGCACCGATTATGTACGATATGTGAATGACCGTCCTGCCGGTATTGCACAATCCGGCATTGCCCAAGATCGCTTTTTGGGAAGTTTATCCTATATGACACGCAATGCACGAGTAGGCAAACCCCATATCATCGGTAATTATTTAATGCCCAATATTTCGGGGCGTACGGGGGAAATGCTGACTATTTTACCATTTTTTGCCACATATCAAGATTGGGACGGATTATTTGTTGCAAATTGGGGTGATGATATGCAGAAAATGCAAGCTAATCGTTTGGATAGTATTAATGTGTGGACATTTCCGCATAATTCAGCTTTGTGGGCTTTAGCTCCGAGCATTCGTCATGCTATGGATAATAATGTTATACAAAGTGCCCCTCGCAGTATTAATCTAAAAAATACAGCCGATAATTTTGTGTATCCCGCGGAACAATTACAATATGGTTATTGGCTAAAACAATTTCCCGATACGCGCATGGCATTATTCCGCCGTGTGCGCTATGATTCATTATTGGCGAGTGAAGCCTCAGAAGCACCACATGCACAAATTCAACAATTAGCCGATGGCACACTCAATACAGCCAATATTATCAGCGAAACCGAAGAACTTACATGGAATATTGATATTGGAACAGTTACCGTCAATACACCACGATTTATTGCGGCTTCGGGTGTCTTGTCCGGTCAATTATTTTCATTTGGCACAACACGTTTTGAGCGCACCGATGGCGGTAATTATGGCAGTATGACATGGCTTAGCACTGACACCTCATCGTTGGATCGTTCGGAGCGTTCAGTGCTTACATTAAGTTCTCGTTCCGGCAATAGCGGCATGGTGTGGCGTGGCGACACAAGCGTATGGGGAGTATCATGGGGCACTTCGCCCGTTGTAGCGGAAGCAATGACAGCACGATTATCATTTATCAGCGATGCAGATTCGATTTATGCCGTGCCCTTAGATATGCAGGGTAATCCGATGGCGATGACTATTCCGGCAACACGACTTTCGGGTAATCGCCGCTCATTTACTTTTGATCAATCGCAAACACCCGCACTATGGTTTTCTGTGCATCAATTATGGAAAACCAGCAGCATAATTGAGCATGATGACAATGCACCAAGTATGACAATATCGCCCAATCCGGTAACTGACCACGCAACACTCACTCTTGCCTTCCCCGCATTACAAACTATGGCAAATGTTTCACTTATTTCTTTAACCGGTGAAATAATACCATTATGGAATGGCATAGCCGACGGTTCTACTGTGTGGATTGATATTGCATCATCATCCGTTCCTGCGGGTTCTTATACCATAAAAGCTCAAGCAGGTACATGGCATAAAACAATGAATATTATTGTGTATTAAGTTTTATCAATTCAAATATGTTCAACATTCATTATCATTTGTCTAAATAATAAAAAAGTAATGTACATTCTTTTCTATACTTGAGAATAACAGGTACAAACGTGAAAGCAAAATATGTCAATCCGTTTACGGATTTTGGATTTAAGAAGATATTTGGCGAGGAAGCAAGTAAGCCGCAGCTTATGGACTTTCTGAATGCTTTATTGCCTCTGAAAGAAAAGATTGTAGATCTGAACTTTAAGAATACGGAACATCTTGGTCAAAGCGATATAGACAGGAAAGTGATTTATGATATCTATTGTGAGAATGAAAAAGGCGAGAAATTTATAGTAGAATTACA
>JAFLBY010000036.1 GCA_017302855.1 Candidatus Kapaibacterium sp. | reverse complement strand
GTATGATCAAAGTGTGAATGCTTTTTCTTTTCCTTACCGAACACTTTCATCGGAACAACGATCTGATTTTTTTATTGGTAATTCATTGTTTAATCAAAATTGGGTACAAGCTCCGGCATCTACGTCATTGCGCGACGGTGTGGGTCCTTTGTTTAATGCGCGTTCATGTTCAGGTTGTCACTTCAAAGACGGCAGAGGAACGCCGCCGAATAATGGTGAGCCCATGATTTCTATGCTCTTACGATTAAGTATTCCGGGCACATCTGATGATGGTTCGCCTTTACCTGAACCGCATTATGGAGGTCAATTACAAAATTTTGCTGTCAGCGGTGTGAAGCCGGAGGGCAAGCCCATCATAGAATATCAAGAAATAGCCGGAAAATTCGAGGACGGCGAATATTATTCATTACGAAAACCGATTTATATACTTAACGATTTATCGTATGGCAATATGCAAGGAAATGTGATGGTATCGCCTCGTGTTGCTCCTCAGATGATTGGTATGGGATTATTAGAAGCTATCAATGAAACAGATATTTTAAATAATGCCGATGAATTTGATAATAATAATGATGGAATTTCCGGTAAAGCAAATAGAGTCTATGATAGAGAAACACAATCATTGCGTCTTGGGCGTTTTGGATGGAAAGCTAATCAAACCACTGTAAAACAACAAGTTGTGGGAGCATTTAATGGTGATTTAGGTATTACATCTTCAGTATTTCCGATGCATGGACATAGTAATAATCAGAAAGAACTTGATAAATTGCCCCATGGTGGCACGCCGGAAATTAGCAGTATGGAATTAGAAAAAGTCATACTTTATTCGGCTGTGCTTGCAGTGCCCGCGGCACGCTCAGTTGCCAATATGCAGCAAGGAAAAAAAATATTTATGTCTATTGGTTGTGCCTCTTGTCATCGTCCTTCTTATACGACAGGGAGTTATGATAAAATATCTGTTTTATCTCATCAAAAAATTTATCCATATACAGACCTTTTATTACATGATATGGGCGATGAACTTGCTGATAATCGTCCTGATTTTGCAGCAACAGGTACAGAATGGCGAACTCCTCCATTATGGGGAATAGGACTTATTCCGATTGTTAATGGGCACAGCAATTATCTGCATGACGGTAGAGCACGTTCCTTGCAAGAAGCCATATTATGGCATGGAGGTGAAGGAGAAGCGGCACGTGAAAAATATAAAAAACTTTCCAAAAAAGAAAGAGAAGAATTGCTCAAATTTCTCAATAGTTTATAAAAATGTTGCTCCATACCATAATTACGATGAATGTATATATTTTGATGAATGATATGTGAGGGTTTGAATGGCAGAATCAGCATATTGTGAACATCAAAAGCCTTCCGATATGATGACATATACAATGCGCATTTTGTAATGAAAAATCAAGATAAAGAACCTCTAACACACTGTGTTTACTCCGGCATAGAGAAATTTCCCTTGTTTATATTTGGATGGATAAGCAAAGTTTTGTAGTTTTGAGGAAATGAATGACGTTTTGCGTCAAGATGAGAATTAGCTGCAATAATATGAGACACTACACAGCCATACTGATACTGCTTTTAGCAACGACTGTTTTTGGACAAACCAAAGACAGAAGAGCTGAACTTGACATTCAAGGACGAGTGAATGAAATCTCTGTTTCTCCTGATGAGAAAATTTGGTTAGTAACAGCAATCGGAAATACTTATTATACAGAGAATATTGATTCAAATTGGCATTACGGCAAACCACTATTTGAAAAAGAGACAGATTATTATCGCAGAAATAAACCACGCCTTGAAAGAATATCATTTTTCAACAAAGACACTGCAATAATGACAGGTTACATTTCAGCCAACAAAAAGGAATACAAAAAGAATGGCTACTATCTGACGAAGGACGCAGGTAAAACATGGAAACTTTTAGACTTCGGTGGGGACACTTGGATTTACAATACCTTTGTTGACAAAAATGGAAATGCTTGGATGGGTGGTTCTTCCGGAGGTATTTTTTTTTCAAAGGACTTCGGACAGAATTGGGAGAAACTAAACTCACCATACAATTCTTCCTCGCGAATGCACAGTATCTTTATGACCAATTCAACCAATGGTATTTCAGGAGCCTTATATAACGAAATTTATATTACAAGTGACAATTGGAAATCAAATAAAAAAATTGCTACGCCTCATGACCAAAATAAATTCATGAATAAAAGTGGATACTCTGATGATAGAATTGAAAAAGTTCTTCTTTGGAACAACTTTATAGTTGTAAACCAAAAAGGAAATACATATTACACAGATACGGTTAAGATTGACTGGAAAACATTTCCAATAAAGATTTTTGATTTTGAGTTGGACAATGTCTCAAAAATTTTGTTTGCTGTTACCGACAGTTTAAAAATAGCAATATTCACTTCACCAACAGAATATCAATTACTGGCTGATAAAAAACTTTCAGGCTTTCCAATTGACATGAAAATAGTTAATCACTCTCTTTTCGTTGTATCAAATGGCTACGATGTTTACAAAGTGAATCAAAGTGGACTTACACATGCAATACCATACACAACAGACAAACCTATTTCAGAACCAAAAATAGTAAAGCATGGAGTAAATTTGACTTGGGGTACAAATGGAAATCAAATTTATCTTTCAGACAAGAGTGAAGATTGGTATAGAGAAAATGTACTTAACTTTGTTGTTTCTGATTTTATGTTGTTAAACGATAGTGTTGCTATTCTCTGGGACGGTATAAAGAATAATTACCTCTATTCACTCAAAGACCACTCACAGCAAAAATATTTTCCTAAATTTCCATTAAAAACATTTTTGTCATCGCCAATTAAAATACTTTCAATCAACTCGGGTAGCCAAGGTTGTTATCATAGAGTAAATAATGAAGTGAATTACGAAAGAGTAAATGATTCCACTTTTGCTACAACGAAATTTTCAGTTAATCATTATCAAGACAATGAGCTTTCAGCATTTAAAAACAAAGTAAACGGATATGATTTAACAAACGCTTTATCAACTATCAATGACACTCCATCTGATATTCCGTCATTAAAAGATTTTAAAATTTCAGAAAAAGACAAGAAAAATTATTTAGCACTAGTTGATAGACAACTTAAAAGCAAAGATTATGATGATTCGAATGGAATGAATAAAATCAATAAAACATTTTATTATTCAGTCCCTACAATGCTTGACACATTGAATGACTCAGTTATAATAGAAATTTTGAATCAACGAGAAATGTTCTGGAGTACAACAAGTAACTGGTTCACCATTCAAATTGTAAATGAAAACAACGACACTCTAAATATTTCACGGAACTATTATGTAAGCACTTTGCCTTGGAATCTACCTTGGAAATTTGAATACAACGGACTAAACTTTAATTGCTACAACATTGACTTTTCAAGGTTCATCAACTCTTGCATCCCAGACAACTTCATGGACAAGGAAGTATTTGACAATAAAATTTTAATACTGAAAATTGCTGATTACTTATATAATAAGGAAGAATGAAGTAGAGTATTACTGCCGCTGGCAGGCGTTTGCCAAAAAAGCTGGATTAGTGGTTGACTGAACATTCTACTTTGCATCAACATTTGTGGTGAATAGACAGTTTTGTACTCCGAAATCCGCCACTGCTCTAAGCGCAAAAACCGTGCACATCTATAGATTCGCAAAAGTACTTCATTGACAAATTGTGTTTGTTTTCAGTAACTTCGAAAATCCGACGAGCGTTAGCGGTCATGCTTTGACGATCGTGTAAATTTGAAACTAACTAAAAAAATGAACTATAAACTGATAAGAATTTGCTTGACATTAATACTTTCACTCGTAGGACAGTTTTCTTATGGGCAGACAAATTCCTGCGAAAAAGTTGGCAAAGACCTTACGAAACTATACAAGAAAATTTTCCCGTTTTATTATGGTGACTATGACTCATTAAGTTTTTACAGTCACCTTTTTTCAACAAAGCTGACAGCTTATATTAAAAATAATCCTTCAACCATAGATTGTAAGTTCAAATCATTAACCGACAGTAATACTTGTAGTATCGTGACAAGTGCCGACAATTCATTCAGGATTTACAGTTGGGATACTTGGACGGGCGGGACAATGCACAATTACAAAAATCTTTTTCAATTCAAATCAGAAGGAAAAGTTCGCACATTGACATTTGACTACGGAGAGGCAGATATGGGAACTTACTTCACAGATGTTTTTTCATTAAAGGCGAATGGGAAAATATATTACTTAGGGGTTGGTGGAGGAAGCGAATCAAGCAAATATGCCTATGAAGTTATCAGAGCGTATTCTATTACAGACAGCACAATTGATAATTCGGTTAAACTAATTAAAACTGAAAGCGGACTGCAAAACTCCATTCTTGTTGAATATGACTTTTTTAGTGTGGTTGACAGACCTGACAGACCAATAAAGCTTATCAAGTATGATGCTGATAAAAAGACAATTTACATTCCTATTGTTTGGGAAAATGGAAAAGTGACGAACAAATTTATTCGTTATCAATTCACAGGACAATATTTTGAAAAACTCTCACAATAAATAAACATTGCTCTAAACTTGAAAAAACACAACATAAACAGAATAGCACGAACCGCTGCAGCAACTACAAGAAATTGTCGGTTCAGTGCTTAAATGAAGCTTTGTGCTAAAAATCCTCGTCCATCACAAAACTAAAAAACATTACAACCATTATTTATACATATATTGATAAACCCAAACGCAATAGATACTATGAAAGGAAAATCAAATTTTATAGCAAATGTAAACACAATGAGCACATATCCAACTTTTGCACTATTTCTGATTGTAATGCTGATGTGCTCCGCTCTAAATGCACAGCACTTAAAGAAGAATCAAAATAATGATTTAAGCAACAATCAAAGTATCGTCATATTATCGGAAATCAGGTTAACAGAGTGCACAGGACTTTCTGTTCCAAACTTACATAAAACGCCATTTCTTACAAACATTAAAAACCTTGAAAAAAAACATAAATATAGTGAGCAAATTGAAGATCTAAAAAAGAAAAAGACAAGTTGTAAATTAGCTAATTCAATTTATCTTAAGGAAAATGATAATAATACAATTAACTCAACTCTCAATCTATCCGTTGCGACAAACTTTAAAGGTAATATATTTAATGGTGGTGCTCCGCCGGATAATACAATTGCAGTTGCAAATAATGGAAATATCGTTTCTGTTATCAATTGTAATGTTGCTTACTACAATAGTAATGGAAATCAAACTTGGACAGGCTCTTTTTGGGAATTATTTAATGACCCAACTTTAACTGAGTTGATCTATGACCCAATTGTGCTTTATGATTCACAAACTGATAGATTTGTAATGATTGCTGTGCATGGCTTTACATCTTCAACTTCCAAATTAATTATTAGTTTCTCTAAAACTAGTAATCCGGTAGATGGTTGGTGGATATATAAACTTTCGGGCAATCCACTCAATAATTCTTGTTGGCTAGATTACCCAAAATTAGGAATTTCAAATAATGAGTTGTTTATTACGGGAAATTTATTTAATGATATTACTGGCTTTACAGAGTCTGTTATTTATCAAATAGACAAAAACAATGGTTTTGGAGGAGCTGCTTTAAATTGGTTCCTTTGGTCTAATATCGTTGGAGATCCTAAATATATAATCCCTGCGTCTTATGGACAACAAGGTAACTATGGACCGGGATTGTATTTTGTTAGTCAAAGTCCCGGAAGAGGAAACTCTGTTGATTTATATGAAATAACCAATACCCTAAAGAATAAACCTACATTAACAAGAAATACCATTTTTAAAAATGATTATGAGCCATCCGGTAATGCATTGCAATCTGGAACATCTGTTAAACTAATTACAGGAGATTGCAGAATCATGAATGCGTTTTACTTGGATGGTATTATTCATTATGTTTTCCAATCAGATTATCAGAACTCCAATTATACAGGAATTAATTATAATAGATTAGATATATCAACACTTACTAATTCGTCATATTCTTTTGGGCAAATTGGATTTGATTGTGCATATCCGACTGTTGCATCTTATGCGACAACTCCAACAGACAAAACAGTAATGTTTTGCTATCTGAGAAGTGGTGACGGCATTTTTCCTGAGACAAGAGCCATTGCTTTTAATAATACCCAAACTTGGTCAAATTCTATTTTGATAAAAGCCGGGGTAAACTTTGTGGATGCTTTTGAATTTGACAATTCCGTGCGCTGGGGTGATTATACGGGTATAGCATTCAAGTATAATCCAATAAAACCTGAAGTGTGGGTTAGCGGTTGTTATGGCTCAAGTGGAACTTTGTTTAATACCAATTATAACTGTTTTAACAATTGGATTGCACAGATTACTGACTTGACATTAAGTACAACGGACTATGATAACTTTAACAAAAATGTCATGTTGTTTCCCAATCCGGTCATTGACCTTTTTGACATCGAGTTTCACGTTTCTAATTCCGGATATGTTGAAATCGAAATTATAGATTTGACCGGTAGAATTTTGACAACATTGTTTAAAGGTAATATAAAAGCCGGTAAGAATTTGTTGACTTTCAATAGGAATGCTTTATCAAGTGGAATATATATCATAACAATAAAAAAAGATGACAAGATCATGGTAACAAAAAAAATCATAGTTGAATGATAAAAAAAACAGCTATGAATCGAGGTAACGCTTCCACAACTCATTAATAATTTCGTAGAATAATAATAAACAATAATGAATAAACGTAAAGAACAATGTTTGGAATATATAGCCAAAGTTTTGTAGTTTTGAGGAAATGAATGGCGCAAAACCGCCTCTAATTATGTGCAATTGAACGTAAGTACTTACAATGAAATTTGATATAGTCCATCATCCAATCATTGAGAATCCGTGGGAATATCATATTATTGATTTCCATTATGTGTGTGAGGCTGGAGACATCTTTGAGCACTACATTGATTTGAGTCTTAAAAAAGATTCTGTCGTTAGGAAGTTAAGATTTTATGGTCCACGAAATTTAATTATTGAACAGGGTTTTCCATTACCAACTCATGGAATGGAAATTTGGGACGTAAGCAATCGAGGACTGGAGAATATCGGTGTTGAAGTTTCAGATTTTGAAGCTAGTCACGGATCAATCACATTCGTAGCAAAAGAGGTCGTAGAGTTAGATTGACAATAACTGTATATAAATCGGGTAACTACTACATAACACATCCGTGATTGTTTAGGTAAATAAGTGATAATTGGATAAAGCCCGGGCGAATTCCACAGCAAAGAACCTCTAACACACTGTGTTTACTCCGGCAATGAGAAATTCCCCCTTTTTATTTTTGGATGGATAAGCAAAGTTTTGTAGTTTTGAGGAAATGAACAGTGGATTACGGCAAGAAGTATCAAGGTGTTTTTATACAATTTTATTATTTATCTTCATACTTTTCTTTCGGGATCAAATATCTTTCTATTCTTCGATCAATACTATAAAACCTATACTTATTAAATAATAGTTCCCAATGATCATTATGTGGGATAATAGTATAAAATCTGTATGAATGAAGATGGTACATAATACTTGTTTTAAATTCTCTCCATTCTTCATTTGTCAAATCATCAAATTTCACACCATTATAAGAAAGTAATTCGCTTCTTTTTTTCAATCCCCCTCTTTCTGAAGATTGAAAGGTTGAATCATCCATCGTAAAGAAAAATGTACAAAAGAATTCAGGACCTTGTTCTGCTATATCCTCAATAACAGCTATTTTTTTATACATAGACAATCTAGATCTGACTTGGTCAAAATCCTTATAGCTTCGCATTAAGCGCAGCGTATCTCTTTTTAAGTACAATTGTTCAATGTAATTTGCTATTTTATAATATCTCAATGCACGTACATTGGAATCAATGCAATATTTCTTCGTAGCAAGTATAGCGTAAACAAAATCAATCATACATGGCATTGTTTTATCAGAAAACTGAATATTTAGTAAAATTTGATATCCGGATTCAAATGCTGTAGAACGCTTCAATGAATCAATATACGATTCTTCAGATTTATCCCAAACTTGACAAGGGTTTTCATAGCTATATATTTTCAAACCACATATAGAGAATAAAAAGATATGAATAAATATGATTAAAAACACTTTTACCATAAAGCATATTGAAATTTTATTTTGACATATAAAGTATTGTATGTATCCAAAGATTAAGTATTACATTGCCACATAAGGAAAATGGATGGGAGGATGTTCATATATTGTCACGAAGAATAACTTAACTCAAGCATTGATATGCTTTCTGCTTTTCTCTATTCACTTTACTGAGCCACTTTATACATCGGTAATGGGTTTTCTTGATATTTCTTCCTCATCTCTTCCGCGGTTCCCCAATTTTCAGAAAGCCACTTTTGTATGTCTTCGAGGGTAAATATATTTAGCCAAGCATATTGCAAGAGGGGAACTTCTATATTGCATCTATAAGGATTTCTACATACGAGATAATTATAAATTAATATAAGCCCTGCATTCTTTATATCAATAATCTGAGAGCGTACATTCCAAACTAGACATCTGGGAACTACTGTTGATCTTATTGAAAGCATATCATAACTCCTTGTTAAAAAAATATTATCTTCATAAGTTTCTCTATACTCTTTAGCAATCCAATAACATTTTTGCTTTTCTTGAACCTTATTATTCATTGAACTATCTCCATAACTCAATGAAATTATTGAATCAAGAATAAATTGTAAAATACCCGTATCTGAATGATAAAAAGCTCGATTGGCTAAAGTTCGCCTATTCTGACATTCCGAACATAAATACCTATATATCACTCCAAGGTCTATAGGAGACAGAGGATAAGGAAGTATATAGCTATTATTCTTACTTTTCTTTAGTGAATCATGTTCTATAATCTGATTAACATAACTCTCATCACAGTCACAAATCATATAATCACATCTGCTGTTTGACAATTCAGATAGTATTAAACGGTATTTTTGTTTATCCTTATCGTCTTGGGAATATACTCTCAGCGACAACGTGACAAATGCTATGGCTATTAATACATACTTATTCTTTTTCATTGTTATTTTTGTAGAAACTGAGAAATTACTTCCCACTCATCAGATTTCATTGACGCTTTTCGTATATTCGCAATATGTTTATTCTCATAAAATAGCTCTATCATCGAATCATTTGCTTGGACTGTCAAATCCGAGCGTTGCAACACTAATTCTTTTCGTTTGAAAATTGCTTTGTTGAAAAAATCAAGATGTAGCATTTCGCCATCAATGATCAATGTATAGACCTCATTTCGATTGAGATAAAACATCCCAAACACCCCAATACTTGACATGAACAAAAGTGTAGATGTCAGATAGAATTTTCGAAATTCATCCGGAGCCAAAAGAACCAGAAAAGTTGCGATTACCATTATCACGACAACTAATGATATAAGAGTTTTATTCATTAATATTGCTTTACATTGTATTTTTTTCATACGTTTCCTTTTGTACATTGTAAAAACAGTAATTCTTACTTAAAAAAACTATAGGTGTACCCTTTGAAAAAAGCATCTGTTGTATCAACCAGATGCCCTACTTCTGATAATTTTTTGAGTATTGCCTTAAATTCTATTTCTGTAAATGTTGAGATTCCATGACTAAAAGAATGCTTAAAAGGACTATTTGCAAAATGGCTGTAGAGATGTGATGTATATTCACTGTACCATATCAAACAATGAGTATAGTCACTTCTCCATATTTCACTTCGTGCAGCAACAGCAGGCGAATACCACAGAAACTGATATGGAATATTTTTGCTCATTTTTATGAATGCTTTTTTATAATATATAATTTCAAGCGTTTTCTGTTCATCATCGAATCGTAGTTCTTTAATAAAACCTTGTTGGTCGCTCTTATCAAAATAATACAAAAAACAGAGTATTATAAACATACTTAATGGAACCACATAATAACTGTCATACATATAAAAAACAAGAGACCATACAAATAAAATTATTCGAATGAGATAATGAATCAATAAAACTCGGAATTGCCAAAACCACCTTTTAACTTCAAATATTACCATAACTATCACAATTATTTGTACATAAACTATATTTTATGGTGCTTGATCCGGTCTAATGAGTAAATGCGTCATAAGTCCATTGCCGCCATTTTTGAGTTTTGGATCACCTTAATTTCTATCGCTCCTACGGAGTTTGAATAGGGTAAATAAACAACAAGCCGTACAGAATACGGCTTGTGAGAGTATAAAGTAATATTTGTCATAATATTCGACTAAAATTCAATGGGAACGCCTGTTTGCAATGACTCTACGGCTGCTATTGTTGATAATGTGACAGCACGAATAGTCGCATAATCAATAGGCATAGATTCGCCTTTTTTTATTGCAGCGACGGTAGCCGCAATTTCTTCACGATGTCCTTTTAAACCATCAAAAGAAAGTGTTTTTTGTTTTTTCCCTTGTGCCAAAATAACATTGCGAAAATTATTCATTATGGCGGTTTTTCCTTCGCAAAATACTTCGCAATATTCTTTATCAATGGAACCATCGCCATTGGCAAGATATAATAAAGTACCGACCGACCCATCGGCAAAACGAATAATAATTGACACATTATCTTGTTGGGCATGTTCCCTATTGCGTGAAGATAATTGTTCCGCATGAACTTTGATGGGCACAGAACCCGTGAGAAATGCCATACAGTCAATAAAGTGACATCCTTCGCCAATAATTCTACCACCTTGTCCCGGGTCTTGAATCCAACTTGATTTGGGAATAAATCCGGCATTTACTCGATATGTTATAGACATGGGTTCACTGCGATGCGCAAAGAATTTTTTTATGGCAACAAAAGAATCGGAAAAACGCCTGTTAAATCCTACCATCACCCTACCTGCATTATGCGCTACGGCTATGTCTATTTGTTCTAATTCTTCCCTTGTAATACATAATGGTTTTTCAACAAAAACAGGTTTTTTCATTTCAACTGCTTTTTGCACATATCTCGCATGACTGTCATGGCGGGATGCACAAAATATCATTGATACTTTATCATGAGTAATGACATTCATGGAATCGGTGGCTGCTTCGGAAAAACCATATTTTTGTGCTGCCGATTTTGCATTAACGGGTGTGCCTGTTGATACAGAAATAAAATCAACACCCTGTGATTTTAATGGCGGTATGAGCATTGTTTGTGCAAAACTTCCTGCCCCGATAAATCCAATACCTATTGTGGATTTCGGTTCATATTTTTTTGTTTGCAATACTCTTTTTCCGGCTTCTTTTCTTTCGGGGTAGGTGAGAATAATGCCAAGATATTTTTCTTGGGTTTTTCCTGTAATTAACTCATAACCTCCCATCGCTTTTTCAATAGGGAAATGATGTGTTGTCATGGGAGCAACTTTTAATATGCCGCGTTCAATACATTCAAGAAATGCCTGCATATTACGATTTTCTGTCCAACGCACATAACCGATGGGATAATCATGTCCTTCGGCTTCATAGGAGGGATCATAACGTCCGGGACCATAGCTGCATGAAATACGTAATTCGAGTTCTTTTTCATAGAATGGTGAGCGAGGAATATTCATCGGAACGGCACCGACAATAACGATGGGGCTTTTTTTGCGTGCAATATCCAAAGCCAACATAATCGGTTCTGTCGAATCGGTGGAAGCCGTAATGATGACTGCGTCTGTGCCTAAGCCTCGTGTAAATGCTTTTATGGAAGAGGCAACATCACGGCTGCTTTTAAAGACAGCTTCGCAACCAAATTCCAGAGCCATGGGAAATAATTCTTCATTGATATCTAATCCCACCACGCGGCAGCCACTTGCTTTTAATAATTGCACGGTCAATTGTCCGAGCAATCCCAATCCTATGACGGCAACGGTTTCCCCTAAACGAATATCTGCTTGACGCACACCTTGCAATGCAATGGCACCGAGAGTTGTGTAGGCGGCATCGTCAAAAGAAACATGTTCGGGAATTTTGCAGCAAAGATTTTTGGGTACAGAGATAATTTCCGCATGATGGGCATATTGCGCTCCCGCACAGGCAACTCTATCACCCGGTACAAAATCTTCACACCGCGACTCAATAACGATTCCCGCCGCACTGTAGCCGAGAGTTTTAAATGATTCGAGTTTGGATTTGACAGCTTCATACGTCGCCATGATGCCGTCTTTTTTTGCTTTATCAAGAACAGCTTTTACTTGTTCGGGTTGCGAGCGCGCACGCTCCAACAGAGATTGTTGGGCACTTTCTACTGAGCTGCGTTCTGTGCCGGCAGAAATTAAGGAAGCCACGGTACGTACTAATACACCCCCGGGCATACATGCCGGAGCGGGAAGCTCTTCCACAAGCATTTCGCCTGTGCGCTGATATTGAACTACTTGAAGCATACTTTATAAGTCAAGGTGAAAAACATTGTACAAAATTACGGTAATTAGCTGCTTACTGCTTGACGGGCTTATGAGCTTTTTGCCATAAAAGCCGCGCAATGAACAGTGCGGTTAGTCTATGAGAAGTATTTTTGCATCAAATTATTTCATTTAATGGGAAGTATAGCATGAACAGTTATGATACTTTACGAGAGTTAATAGGCATAGATTCGCCTTCGGGTTATACGGAAAATGCCACCGATTATATTGTCCGAGTTTTGCAATCCTATGGCTGGTCGCCGGAGCGCACTCACAAAGGAGCGGTGCGTGTTGCATTAGGTAAAAACCCTGTGATTTCGATAGCAGCCCATACCGACACACTTGGCGCAATGGTATCAGGAGTGAATGGCAATGGTACTTTACAATTTACTTTGCTCGGCGGTCCTTTATTGCCTACGTTTGAGGGAAGTTATGTCCGTATTTATACATTGGGGAATACCGTTGTGACGGGTACGGTATTGTTGAATAACCCGAGTGCCCACACGAACCGCAGTGCAGGCTCAACTGAACGCAGCACTTCGACCATGCATATACGTATTGATGAAGAAGTGCATAATGCCGATGATGTCAAAAAACTCGGTATCGGTGTGGGGGATATTATATGTTTTGATACTCGCTATCAAGAGTTGCCGAATGGATTTATCAAATCACACTTTTTGGACAATAAAGCCGGATGTTATGTACTTTTTGAGATAGCCAGACGCATCGCAGCAGAAAAACGCTCCGTTCCCGTAGAATTGTTCTTTTCAACGTATGAAGAAGTGGGGCATGGAGGATCGGGAGGATTTGCTCCGACGGTGCAGGATTTGCTTGTCCTTGATATGGGTGTGGTGGGCGACCATTGCAGCGGTGATGAATATTCATGCTCGATATGTGCCAAAGATTCATCGGGACCGTATGATTATGGATTCCGTAAAGAACTCACACTTCTTGCCCAAGATAAAGAGATTCCCCATAAAGTGGATGTATATCCTTTTTACAGTTCCGATGGTTCGCTCGCCTTACGAGCAGGTCATGATTATAGAGTGGCACTTATAGGTCCCGGCGTTCATGCTTCGCATGGTATAGAACGCACACATAAAAAAGCCGTTGAAGCAACTATTGATCTTTGTTTGGCTTATATAGATAAACACTATCCGATGAAATCTGTTGCCAAGAAAACAGTGGTGAAAAAAAAGAAAAAGAAGTAATGATGGGCTTATGTAGGTAAAAAATGTGAACTATTCTGAACTCATCAATGTCGCCTTGGCGAAGGCTCTGTGCATTTGTTCTTGGTTTACGAAAGGGTTGTGTGACAATAATCTGTCATAAAAATCATAGTTTACACGTTTTGCTCAAGCGAATTTTTGTAATTTTGCAGTCTTAAAACGACTTTACGAAATTTTCTCCTTTTTTAGACAGGTCATTTTCTATGAATCAAGGGCACATTGTTCAGGTTATCGGTCCGGTTGTAGATATTGAGTTCCCCCAAGGCAATATTCCTCCGGTTCTTAATGCAATTAATGTTCCGCGTCAAAATGAACGCGGCGTTCAAGTCAATCTCGTATGCGAAGTTCAGCAGCACTTAGGCGAAGACAGGGTTCGCACTGTTGCCATGGACTCAACCGAGGGTCTTGTGCGTGGGATGCCATGTTTTGATACAGGTATTCCAATCAGTGTTCCGGTTGGTCCGGAAGTTTTAGGTCGCCTTATCAATGTTGTTGGCGAAGCTATTGACAATAAAGCAGAGATTAACACGAAGTTGAAATATTCAATTCACCGTCCTGCTCCGTCATTCGCTACCTTGAATAACAAAAAAGAAATGTTCGAGACGGGTATCAAGGTTATTGACCTTGTCGAGCCGTTTACCAAAGGTGGTAAAACAGGATTGTTCGGTGGTGCCGGTGTTGGTAAAACCGTTATTATCCAAGAGTTAATCTACAATATCGCAAAACAGCACGGCGGATATTCTGTGTTTGCCGGTGTGGGCGAACGTACTCGCGAAGGTAATGACCTTTACGGTGAGATGACCGAATCGGGCGTTATTGCTAAAACAGCTCTTGTATTTGGTCAGATGAATGAGCCCCCGGGAGCGCGTGCACGTGTGGCATTGACTGCATTGACTATGGCAGAGTACTTCCGCGATGAAGAGGGACGTGACGTATTGTTATTTGTGGATAATATCTTCCGTTTTACACAAGCGGGCGCAGAGATGTCGGCTCTTCTTGGTCGTATGCCTTCAGCGGTGGGTTATCAGCCGACTTTAGCAACCGAGATGGGTGCTTTGCAAGAGCGTATCGCCTCTACGGACAAAGGTTCCATTACGTCTATCCAAGCGGTGTATGTTCCTGCGGATGACCTTACCGATCCGGCTCCGGCAAATACCTTTGCTCACTTGGATGCTACGACGGTATTATCGCGTCAAATCTCCGAGCTTGGTATTTATCCTGCTGTGGATCCGCTCGAATCAACATCCCGTATTCTCGATCCGCTTGTCATTGGTCAAGACCACTATGATACGGCAATGAGAGTGAAAAAAGTGCTTCAGACTTACAAAGACCTTCAAGATATTATCAATATTCTTGGTATGGACGAATTATCCGATAATGATAAAACAACAGTATATCGTGCACGTAAGGTACAGCGTTTCTTCTCTCAGCCATTCCACGTGGCACAACAGTTCACCGGCTTCCAAGGTAAATATGTGAAAATTGAAGACACAATTGCCGGCTTTAAAGCTATTCTTGACGGTGAAGTAGATGAAATACCGGAAGGTATGTTCAGCTATAAAGGTACGCTTGATGAAGTCAAAGAAGCATACATGAAATCCAAATAATTGATTACACAAGGGTATAAACCATTATGAGCGATAAAGTATTGACCGTCGAAATAGTAACACCGCAACGCACTGTATATTCGGGCAATGCTGCCGGAGTAACCGTGCCGGGCACCAAAGGCGGGTTTCAAGTGCTCTATAATCACGCACCTATCGTGTCTTCACTTGGTATAGGCATCATTAAAATCAATGATGGTGCGGCAGATACTATATATGCCACAGATGGCGGGTTTGTTGAAGTGCTGCACAATAAAGTTTCTGTTTTGGTCGAAACAGCAGAAAGAGCCGATGAAATTGATATAGCTGCAATTAAACAACAGCGTGAACAGTTGGTAGAACGTTTGGAAAATACTACGGACTTTGTTCAGCGTGATGCCATAAAATCTGATATTGAGCGCTTGAATAATAGATTGCGTGCTGCAACAGGCGAATAAAACAGGACTTTCTTTGTAATTCCATTTATAAAAGCTGCCCCAAAGGCAGCTTTTATTGTTTAGTAAGATTAAGGTGACATATTTCTTTACACTCATTGTACGATAGCACAAAGTGTGAAACAGAATAATGCGAAGAGCTACTTTGCTATCATTATACTCACTTTTTTGCCTGATGAGGCAGTATGCTCATGAAGACAATATGTACTATTCTCTTGCTCTTATTGTGTCCCGCCGCTCTTTATTCTCAACTTTTTACGCAAAGAACGAATATAGTGCGCCATAGTCATGATACCACAACCATAGGTGAAGCATTCGGAGCCACACATTATGCTATTGACTTTGCACGCGGCTTTGGCTCATTGGGCGGTGAACAAGCGTGGAATGGTAAATTTATCGGTTGTATAGACTTCTATCGTTGGGGTTCATCAGATGTACTGCGCGGCTTATTTTCCAGTGAACTCAGTGCCAATCCTCATAATGATATTGCCTTTAACCCTCGAGCAATAATATGGGAGCAAGCTCTTGTATTGCAGCTTGGCAGTTTTAGTCTCGGATTGCAACATCGCTGCAAACACGATGTGGACAATAGTGATTCTACCCATGGCGACACACCTACCATGTATAGTGTGCGTAAACGTGTCTTAATCAATTCGGGCATGCAACTCGCCTGGACGGGAAGCTCTTCACATCATTCTTTATCTTTTGACTATATGGTGCGGACTGAAGGGTATTTTTATATGTCCGATTATCGTTTCCCTGCGAACAATGAAGGTAGATCGTATGGTGATATACGAGGTGCATTTATGGCTGCGGGACGTTTGGATTACTCTTTAGCCAAGAAACATTCGGTATTTACTCGCGGATGGGCATCCTTGATGGCATTCAAAGCAAGTCCGCAATCGGAATCAGGGCTTGAGGTCAATGCCCGCTTTGAGGGTGGTTATCATTTGCGTGGGAAGCAAGCAGGTTTGGACATCTATATTGCATGGGAAAGAATTTTCGACGAAACCTCATTCACCACACCATCACCGACGCATTCTATCAGTGTGGGTATTCGCTCGGCGAGTTCTGTCTTCTTTTGAGTGTGGCAATTGATGACTTTATGCTGCTTTTTGTGGTAAAAATTGGAGCAGAATGACTTTTTTTACGCTCTATGTTTTGTCATTACAAAAAAGTAGTGTATTTTTGCGCTCTTCTATTGTAAAATACTGCTTTACGGAGCAACTATGGCTAAACAGCAAACATTCGGCGATAAGTCGAAAAAAGGAAGCGGACCGCAAAAAATCAATGTAAAAGTTGTTAAAGGGTATCGCTCAGACAAAGGTTCTATTAAATTTCTTGAGCGCTTTGTCAAAATAGACGAGCTTTCTCAAATTGACTCCATTGACATTTCGAAGTAAGGGTAAGACATCATGAAAAAAGGTATTCATCCTCTTTATCGTCAAGTTGAAGTTGTTATGACTGACGGCTCGACATTTCTTACACGTTCCTGCTATAAAGGTGACAGAATGGTGTTGGAGATTGATTCCAAATCACACCCATTTTTTACCGGAAAGCAAATGCTTGTGGATACAGCAGGTCGTGTAGAACGCTTTAACAAACGATTCCAAAAATCACAAAATATTCGTGAAAATAAAGGAGATAATCAATGAGACCGACAGATTCACGCCAATCACCGCGCCAATCGGTAAACAATCCTTTTGCATCCGGTTTACGTAAACAACGTACCGCTCCGAAAAAGAAAAATAATCCGCTCGGCGATAATCGCACAATTGATTATTTAGATGCAAAATCATTGTTCCGCTTCACGAATGATCAAGGTAAAATCCTTCCTCGTCGTATTACAGGTGTTTCTGCTTATCAGCAACGCCAAGTGTGTGATGCAATCAAATATGCACGCCACCTTGCTCTTATTCCATTCGTAAACCACGATACAAAATAAGATCAAACAACACGATGCAAAATCTAAAGGCAAGTATGATTTCATACTTGCCTTTTTTTATTTCTTTCAATTGTAACCCAAGATTATAGTGATTGTTCTCAATAAAATGAAGACATGAACAACAATGATAACAGAAAACCATTCATTGCCTACTCCAAGACACTCAAAATATTCTCGATGACGCAACATTGAAAGTGTGAGAAAATATATCAATGCTCATACACACCACATAATCAACTGACACGGTTTATTGAATGCATACTCGGCATTGCAAGCTGCCCCAAATCCTATAATCGCTGATAACAGTATTCAATCAACAGAATAACTTTGGACATTTGGCACATAAGCCGGTATCTTATGTTCACCAAGCCGTGTGCTAGAGTGGAATACGCAGAATGGGCATTGAACCAAGAGATTTCCATTGTACATGTTTTGATGGATAAACAAAATTTTGTAGTTTTGAGGAAAAGAACGACGTTTTGCGTCAATACGAGAGATTGCAGCCATAATAGAACCCTAAATGCGAGCAACCAAGATAACCATAAAAAACTATCGGTCATTTGACCAAATCGGTGCAGAAATTATTCTACCTGACATTAAATATCCTTTCTCTGTTGTCGGACACAATAATTCAGGAAAGACAAACTTCATAAAAAGTCTTTTGTATGGATTTGGTACAAGATCGACATACAACGCATTTGATGAAAACGACTTTCACAATAAAGACACTTCCGAACCTATACACATTGAAATTGAAACAAACCCTGCGTTAAAGAGTTCTGATGCCTATAATACAATAAAAGAAATGCCAATCATTAAACTTCTAGTAAAAGAAGATGAGGGCATTTTTGATACATCACATCAATTTTATCAGGCTGATGGAAAAGCTGTATTTAATGTGACAGCTTTAGCAAGGGGAACAAAAAAAAACTATTCTCAAGATGAGAAAGACATACTAAACGAGCATCAGAAAAAAGGAGTCGAAACAGTCAACAAGTGGCAATCAAAAATTCCTGTCTATTATATTGACCCAACTACAATTCATACCCAGTTAAAGGTTAACAGAAATACTCTTCTAGGGAAAGTTATTAATGTTCTTAAAAAAGACTTTGAAAGAAAAGATAACAAACTAGAAGAGAAAGAAGGAATGTCAAAAAAGCATATTGGTCAGCCTAGGATAGATGTTTTTAACTCCGCTTTACAATATTTAGAGAAATATATTATAGCTACACCGCAGGTAGAAGATGTTATCAAAAAGATTGAAGCTGTTGTAAAATCGCAACTAGAAATCTCTGATGATGATTTTCAGTTACTTTTCGGCCTGCCAAATATTGATGCTTTCTATGACAATCTAACATTTTACATAAAAGATAATCCAAGTAAGCCAAAACTTCCAATCCAGAACTTAGGTAATGGATTCTCTTCTCTTTTTATTGTTGCGCTTTTTAGAGCCCTTATTGATACCGATAAGGGAGGTAATATTTTTATAGTCGAGGAACCAGAAACCTATTTGCATGAACATTTTCAAGAATACTTTTATGACGTCCTTATAAATTTATCCCAAAAGAATCAAGTCATTATAACTACGCATTCCAAAAAGTTCATCAATATTTTCAAGCCTGAAAGTATTCTAAGATTTAAAAACGAAGAATATCTAAAAACAGAAGTAATTCAAAATATTACACCAGAAATTGAAATTCCTGAGAATATCGGCGGATTATCTCTTCATTCAATTGAAGACTTCGCTTTGTATCTAAAGAGCCTTGAACCTAATTTAAACAACATTGTGTTTTCTTCCAAGGTTATTATTGTTGAAGGTCCCCATGATTTACTAGCGTATAAAACTCTTTTTTCAAAAAAGTATAACCTTTCATTTAATAACATTGCGATTGTCGCCGCATGGGGTAAAGATAGTATAAAAACTATTGTTCAACTTTGCCAGCGATATGACATCCCCTATTTTGTAATTCACGATTGGGATTTATCGGATGAATCAATTGAATTAAGAGATAATAGTAAAGAGTATAAACAACTCGACTCAACACAGAAAGCTCATTACACTAAAAATTTAACAATACTAAACTTAGCCAAAGCTGAAAATATTCATCAAAACAAAATAAATCTTGAAGGTGTTTTAGATATCAAAGTTAAGGGAACAACAGAGGTCTTTAAAAAGTTATGCAATAAGACGTTTGACGAAATTATTACTCAATTCCCAAAGTTCACTAATGATAAATTATTGACTTTCCTATTAAAATAAAATTTAGAGTTTATACAAAAAGTAAAGGACAATTATAAAAATCAACTCGACAAGTCAATACTTGACATTGACCTAACATTTTATATGTGGTTCGACAAAATGGCCGGACAACTTCGTTTCAATTTTATTAACTCAAATGATAGTAAATTTCATTTTGGTTGTAAACTAAAACATACTGACAAGCCAGATGAAATAGTTGACAAATATTCGATTCATAATATCACGAAGGAATTCTGTGGAACGAACTTGAAACCTTTGAAACACCAGAAGAAATAGCAGAAGCAGACAGACTTGACAAGGAATTACACGACAATTTTGTGTTGACAGTTTACCAAGAAAAAATTAAATAGAAAATGAAAGACAGGAACCATCCCCACAACACATATACCTCTTTCACTTCTCATCAATACATTAAGAGAAAAAGGATTTTAAACACCACAAATCTCAGCAGAGAAGGCAAAACGCCTCTATAAACATTATCGCAAAAAATCGAGTAATGAAGTTTGGAATAAACGTGAGCCCACATTAAGCGAATATTCATAGGCATTTTGATCACGTTTGAGCTGGAGAATCGTTTCCGGCATATTGGTATCTTCCAATTGCGAGCGCAATTCTTTAAGCCTTGTACTTTCTTCGGTTAATTGTACGGAAATTGCTTCTAAACGGCTGCGTCTATATGCATAACGACCGATTTCTTCATCTAATCGCTCGGCTTGATTACTTATCGTTTGCACATATCCCTGTAAAATTCTTTGATCTTCCACATTCATTACTTCATCGCTCGTGCGTAATGTCCCGTCCGAACGATATGTCATTTTATTGTAAATATCAATAACCGTATCAAAAATCTCAGTTCCGGAACCACCGAAGGCATCATTCGCTGTTATATTTATTTGTTCCGGCGAACCAATAGATTTATCCACCATTCTTTCTTTGGTATTTCCTTTAAATATCACACGCAGACCCGAAGGATTATCGGGCGTCGCAGCTTCTTGCACCAATTCAAAAGGTAAATTATTTGTTGAGGGTGGAGCCATATTTAATGATTGTGGAGTATTTTTTGTTCCCGCGAATACAAATCTTCCACCAAAGTCAGTATTGGCATCACGCACCATATCGGTAAGCCGCTGAAAAACCTGTTGTCCTAAAACGGGCATTTTATCATAAGCGGTATGCTTTGAGGCATCAATGGCAAGTTGGCGAATATCTTGAACTTTTTCTGCAAGCTTTTCGGCAGCAAATTCACCCGCATACATTTCATTGGACACTTCATCCAAAGAGGTAATAAATCGTGAATTTCTGTCCACCAATGTTTGTAATTGCTGAATATCAACAATTGTTTTGGGTTGCTCGGATAAATTGGAATAATTCAATCCTGTGGTGATTTTATTTTGTCCTCTATCCACACGTTCCTGTAATTCCAGAATACTGCGATTATAGCTGAGAGCTTGTGCATTTTGTGTAATTCTCATGGCATCACCCTTGATTATTCATGAAATTTATCTGCCCAAATTAATGAGCGTTCCTAATAATTCATTCGTCGTATTGACAATACGTGCCGCTGCTTCAAAAGCCCTTTGATAACGAATTAAGCTAAGAGCTTCTTCATCGAGATTAACCCCGATAACGGATTCCCTTTGTGCATTTAATTGATCATTGACTAATGATGTTGTTTTCGCTCCATTGGCAGCATCGGCACCAGCCGTTGCCACTCTGTTTAATGTATTTGCATAAAATTGCTGTGCAGTTTGTGCATTAATAAACGTAGGGTCATCGGCTAAAGCAGCTATTTGCCTTGCAATGGTATTATCACCGGGCGTTCCCGCTTCAATGGAAATGGGCAGATTTCTCGGTTGATTAAGTACTGCCGCATCTAATTTTATTGAGGCAGCCGTTGTGCCCGTCGGGTCAAATATATTTCTGTTCGGTGCGGTGACATCATCAAGTCCATACCCTGTTTGTGCCACTGTATTTACTTTATTGACAATTGCTCCGGCTAATTCATCAAGCGATTTTACAATCGAAAATCCGCCGCTGCTGTCATTGCCGTCAAGCGTCACATTATAATGTTTCAAATTACTTGCAATTTCACCGGCACCGGGATTAAATTTGGAAATAACATCGCCTGAAGCACGGCTGATAACTTGCATGGACAGAGTGCGCTCACCGGAAGAAGAAGTTGTTTCGGATACTTGCACTTTATGACCAATAACGGTAGAAATAATCGAAGCACCATTCACACTCACACTCATTAATCCCTTTGTGTCCACAGTGGCATTCACGGGACCGACCAGAGCCGATAATTGCTCTACGGCACGTGCTCGTTCATTAATGATGGTAGCACCGGCATCAGATCCCAGACTTACAAGAGGAGTTAATTTATTATTTAATTCAGTGATTCTTTCAATAATTCTATTTACTTCATCTGTTGATGTTGTAATTTTTTCGGAAACTTGTGAACGCAATTCAGTAAAGCGTGCCGACATACCATTAAATTCATCAACTAATGATTGTGCCTGATTCAGAGCAAATTCCCTGCGAGCAATACTTTCCGGTTGATTTGCCAATTCTTGGAATGAATTAAAAAATTTATCTATAGTGGCATCAATACCATCATCGGACGGTTCTTTTAATATTGTCTCGACTCTGCTTAAAATTGAACTGTCATTTTCAAAGCCGGATTTTTTGGATAAATTATTACGAATTTCTCGGTCAAAATACTCTTCACGAAATAATCGTACATTGGCAACTTCCACACCGCTACCGATATATCCTTTACCGCTGGGCAATAATTGCGGGTCAGTTTCACCGAATTCGACCCTTTGCCGTGCATAGCCGGGCGTATTGACATTCGCAATATTATTGCTTGTCACATCCATACCGAAGCGTTGAGCAATCAATGCTCTTTTACCTATTTCTAATGCGCCGAAATTTCCCATAGTATTATTTCACAATTATACTTGTGATATTTATATTTTGACATTACATATTGAGACATTGTCACGCATAAAGTCAAGTATATGCGATGTAGAGTTTCTTGCTCTTTGTGCCAATAATCTGTTCGTATTATTTAATTGTTGCAAACGTGCCAATAATGTTGCCAATTCATTGCGAATAGACCCATACATTTCCTGTTCATAGTCTTGCATGGTTCCTAATAATTCGGAAAGTGTTGCACGCGGAGCATCTTGCCTGTTTATTCCTAAGTCTGCATTAAGAATATGCCAGCGCAAACGTTCTTTTTGTTGCATCAACAATAATAATTCCGTTTGTTTTTGTGTTATTTTTTCTAATTCATCCGCACGTAAATGCACAAGGGCTTGCTGCTGCTCTTCCGAAGAACGAATA
>JAFLBY010000035.1 GCA_017302855.1 Candidatus Kapaibacterium sp. | reverse complement strand
TTCTGTTTACTGCGGTTTTGTTTTTTCGAGTTTTTATGGAACATAACAATTACTATAAGGGAAAACAACGCTATTCCCATCGTCAATATTAGCTTTATCCAATTATTTTTTAGCATTCGATTTCTCCTTTTTTGCTTTGTTCCAAATAGCATCGCTTATCACCGCACGAACATTGCCAAGATGATCGCTCAGTTCATAATGCTTGCGGAATATCTCGCGGGAACTATATCCTTGCGTATTATAGTGCGCCACATTATCTAATGGTACGATAGTGCCCGTTTGCGGATATGTACGTAAGCCCATCCTTTGATTTGATTGGATAGTATGGTCTGACAATATAATAGGCATTGCCGTTTCAAAGCAACCTTTACGCTTATATGTTGCCACCACCGTACCTTTTTCGCTATAGATATAATAGGTCACGCTATTGTCCGCACAATTTGTTGAACCAAGATTCACCGTTTTTTTCACTCTATTGCCATGAGAATCATAGTCAAAACTAATGATTTTTGGCGGATTAGTGCTATTATCCTTTACTTGCGTCACTTTCCCTTTGGCATTCCAATGTATTTCCAATTGCTCTGCAATATCGCCAATCAAATTACCGGAATGGATGCTTTTTGTCAATGCCTCTCTGTTTTTATGATTCGACATTAAAGATAAAAGACAACTTAGTCTTAAATGTTGTATATTTGTATTATATTTCACACTTTCCATACGGGAGTATCTCATGGCACGCAAGCATATTGTTATCGTTGGAACAAATTTCGGCGGCTATACCGCTGCTTTGGAGTTGAAAGAATTAGTGGGCGACAATCATGATATTACCGTGATTGCCAATACACATAAGTTCTTGTTTTTCCCATCACTTATATGGTATCCTTTTGGTTTGCGCGATGAAAAAGACATTACCTTTGATGTGCGCCATCAATACAGCAAACACTCGATTAAATTTATTGAAGACGAAGTAGATTTGTTCGATCCTCCCAATAATGGCGTTATCACTCGTCACAATGGCATTGTGAGTTATGATTATCTGATTATAGCCACAGGGCCGAAAGTAGATTATGATTATATACCGGGTTTGCGCGAACATTCCTATTCTATTGTTGGTTTAAATCCGGCACAACGCACGCGTGCAGCATGGCAGCGTTTTCTTGCCGACCCGGGACCGGTTGTTATTGCATCGGCTCAAGGTGCGGCATGTTTTGGTGCAGCTTATGAATTTTTATTTAATGTGCGTTATCAGCTCGCCAAAAATTCTCTTGATAAAACTTGCTCATTAACATATTCCACAGCAGAACCATTTCTTGCGCATTTTGGAATAAATGGATTTGGTAATGCACAACAAATGTGTGAATGGTTTTTCAAACATTATCATATTCAAGCACATCTTAATGCTTCCATTAAAGAAGTACGGGCAGATGGCGTAGAATTAGAAAATGGTGAATTTTTACCGTCAAAATTCACGATGATTATGCCTCGTTTTCTTGGTATAGATGCTGTGCGCAATACGCCGCAATTAGCCAATGATAAAGGGTTTATCGTCACGGACAAAGGTTATCGGCATCATATATTCCCTAATATTTTTGCAGCAGGTGTTGCCGTGCATATTGCTCCACCGGGGGAAACTCCCGTTCCTTGCGGTGTGCCAAAAACAGGGTATCCGACAGAACAAATGGCAAAAACAGCCGTGAAAAATATTATAGCAGACATCAAAGGATTGCCGCAAGTAGAACAAGCATTTGAGGATATTAATGCTTATTGTATTATGGACACCGGAAATATGGGTATGATGATTGTAGGTGACCACATGGTGTCGCCTCGTGAACATGAATATATTATTCCCGGACCGGAAGCTCATTGGGCAAAAATTGCCTTTGAAAAGTATTTCCTCTTCTCGCGGAAACATGGAAAAGTATAAAATCTAAGTACTACATACTTCATCATAAAAAGTCCCTTGCGTTCCGACGTAAGGGACTTTTTTGTAGTGGGATTTCTTCAACCAAAATACTGAATTATAAGAGAAAGGCAAAATTTGAGGCGATTATCAGCCAATTCTTCCTTATCATCATACTCATTGTATCATAGATAGTACTTTTTTTGCTTTTTATCTTCACTTTGGGAACAAAATCATAACTTCTACGGTATAGTAGTTCATTAAGCAAAGAGTATTCACCTTTTCGGTTTTACATTCAGTTATGAAATCACTTCTTTCTTTGTTCATCGTCTTGACTGTCTCAACATCCTTTGCACAACAGGTACAATGGCATAAAATGAGCCACCCTCTCCACTATACACCGACAGATATTAAAAAAGCGGGTGATATGTTATATATGACCGCGCTTGAGAATACATACTTTGCCTCTGAAGATAATGGTGACACTTGGAAGATAGTTGGTGATTGGAAACCTTTGATGACCGCACAGACAACAGGAGCAGTTCATTTCATTGATGAAAACAATAATATTATTATGTATCCGGGCATGTCATCCATATCGCAAATTTTACAATCTAATGATAAAGGAAATACATGGAAATCTCTGGTTTTTTTTCAGAGGAGCAATATTTTCTCAATTACTAATTGGAAAAAAGGATTCATTAGTATAAGATCGGATTACTCTGATAATCTCGGTTTATTACTTGCTTATGACACAACACAAAAAAACATAAATACGTATTATGAAGAAAATTTGTTTGGAAAATGTTTTACTTTGGATTCACTGTATTTTATAAATAACTCAGGCATATATTCTTCACCCTTTGACACTATTATTCCTAAAAAAATTATTTACTTTCCCAATAAAACCGGCTCTTTTTCTCTGTACATGAAGGATAAATCATGCTTTATCACCGCAGAAAATTTTCTCTTCTTTAGTCATGATAATGGCAAGACATGGGGAAAGGATACCTTGCCCTTTATCGCAAAACATATTCAGAAAAACTCACGCAATTTTTATGCTATTGACAAAGAAAATCATTTATGGAAATTATCAAATGATGGAAGACAATGGGGAAAATTTCTGTCATTTCCTTTGGCTCATGATAGTATCACTTGCTTTTATGCTGACAATGATCAGTTATTCTTTGGTGGGAGCAAAGGATTATTGCGCTATTCATTGCGAAACAGTACTTGGTTGAATCAAAGTGATTTAGGCTCTGTTAGCAGTTATACGGTTAAATTAACGGACAGGGGTATATGTGTTAACCCTGCGCGAACCAATTCATTGCCTGCAATCCCCTTAGGATTTTGTCATACAAAGGATTTGGGTCTATCTTGGAATATATACCGCATCACCCCCTATGGCATGATGACTCCTTATGTTCATTCAAAAATTACGCATAGAAATGGTACTTTCTATCAATTTGATGCCGGATATAATATGATGATGAGTTTTGGACTTCGTTCAGGTGATTTTTATAGGGATATTGGTCCATTTTGGACATACTTTCTTCAGAAAGGAGACACATCTATTGATATTTCAAGAACTTGTGATTCTATTCGTATATATACAAAAAACGCTACATTTAGTTATAAATTTATATTACCGGAATCACCATATAGAAACACCTTCGAATTACCTCAACTAACGTTTTCTTTAATCAAGGACACACTATTTTATAGTCTTGACGATTCAATACAGGAGCGAAAAAAGTATTTCTCGATGAACTTTGGCAAATCATGGTCTTTATATAATAATTGGAAGAAAAAATATGCCGCTACAGGAGTGCCTTTGCGTTTTGGAAAATATATTCGGCGTTTTCATCCAAGCGAAGGATTCCAAATCTATAATTCCCGCAATGATTCATGGCATACAATTAATGATTCTCGCTGGGGTACAATGACACTTAGAGATATGGATTTTAATGATTCGCTTATTGTTGTGGGACATCCAACAGGTGTCTATTATCTTACCCCCGACGATATTCCGGCATTAACAGACATTCAGGAGTCCCCGTCAGTGAATAATTCTATCGCTATCTATCCCATTCCTTTCGATGATAAACTCAACATTAATGCACTCTCCGAGGATGCAGAGCTTACTCTTTATTCTGTCATGGGTGTTCCTGTACTCTCACAAAAAAATGATAATAATACACCTATTACTCTGGAAACAGATCTGATTCCGAGAGGAATCTATTTTCTTGAAATAAAGACTCGTAATTCAAGCGTCAAATATTCTGTACTTAAATTATAGCATTATTCCCATATCAGCCACACATTATACGGGTACTTCCCTTGCTCCGAAGAGTGACACGGCAGCTTGTTCTAATGGATGATATTCTCTTTGTACTTTTTGCGGTTTTTCATTACTTTTATCTGCCAATAAAGAAGATAATTTTTCTGTGGCAGAAAGCGTAGGTTTAGGTTCGGCAACAAAAGTGGTATTTTTTGCAGTGTCCGTATATATTGCGCTATCAGGTATTGCAAACATTTCTTGTTCTTTATGAGCATCATTACTCATCAGAATTACTTTTATGCTTTGTTCATAAAAATCACGTACTTGTTCTTCGAGTGATGGCACATATTTTTCCAAAGTCGTATAAGCCAATCTTTGTTTGGGCACCAAAGTAATAGCATCATCGGCAAATGTCATCAAAATATCTTTATGCTGAAATTGAAATAACATTTTCACACCGGCATCTTTTATTGTATCAACAAATGTAGTCCATTGTTGTTGAATAGTTTCTGCCGTTACTTTTTTTAATATCGGAGTCGGCTCAATTTCCTTTGCCGCGTTAATATGCCCTGTTTGGACGGGAGAAGCAATTGCAGCGGCACTATATTTCGGCGGTGTATGTTCTTTTACTGTTTGTCGCTCTGCTATTGGAACGGTGTCGGCATTATGATGAGTGTTTTTTTTTAATTCTTCAAGTAATTCAGAAAGTAATACCGTGCTGTCCATCATTGCCATTTGTGAGAGCATAAGTTCAAATCGGAAGCGCGGTTGTGTGGAAAACCTAATTTCTTGTTGTGTCGTAGTCACCAATGTCATTAATCGAATAATATCGGGCTGTGAAAAATGGACTGCTTCCCTTTCATATCGGTCTAAATATACCGTTGCCGATTCAATAAGTTTTGTGCTTCCGGTGGCTAACACAGACAACATATTACGCAAATGTTCCAATAAGCCATTCAAACATTCTTGCACTTCATACCCTTTTTCATTGACCATTTGTGCAAGCCGAAACATCGTTGCCACATCCCTATGATAAATAGCATGAGTAATGGAGAAGAAAAATTCTTCATCAATTAAATGCAAAGCATTATGCACGGCATCAGATCGCACATCTTTACCGCAAAATGCCACTACTTGATCAAAAATACTTTGCGAATCACGCATCGAACCGTCTGCTTTTTTCGCAATGGCAAGTAAGGATTCTTTATCAATAATAATTCCCTCACCGGCAGCAATTTTTTCTAATTGTTTGACGATGGTATCAATATCCATACGACGAAAATCGAAACGCTGACAACGGCTGAGAATGGTCGCCGGAACTTTATGTACTTCTGTGGTTGCAAAAATAAATAATAGATGCGGGGGCGGCTCTTCCAATGTTTTTAATAAAGCATTAAATGCCGAAGTGGACAGCATGTGGACTTCATCAATAATATAGACTTTGTATTTACCGTGAATAGGCGGATATTTGGCATTATCACGCAATTTTCTCACATCATCCACACTATTATTAGATGCGCCGTCAATTTCAACCACATCCAGAGATCTGCCATCAACAATATCTTTGCACGAATCGCATATATTGCAGGGTTCGCCATCGGGTGCGGGCTGAAAACAATTCAATGATTTGGCAAGTAAGCGAGCCGTTGTCGTTTTACCGACACCGCGCGGTCCGGTAAAAAGATACGCATGGTGGACACGCCCGCCAGTCACGGCATTGCGTAAAGTAGTCGCAACATGGTCTTGCCCCACCATTTCATGAAATTGCATTGGTCGCCATTTCCGCGCCGTCACCACAAATTGTTCTTGTATGTCCGCCATGATATTCTCGTAATAGTATGTGCAAAATTCGGATATTTGGACGAATTGCAATCATTTTTTCATTATTTTCACCATAGAATGATGGATAAATGGCTAACAATATGTAATTTTCGCTACATTTTTTCTTGAGGATGATACTTATGTCAATGATGATACGCTTTTTTTTCTGTTGGGCACTGAGCTTTTGTGGCATCGCTTGCGGTAGCGAACCATTAAGCGTTCCCGCACGCATCACCGATAAAACCACACAAACCATAACACTTATGGGAATTGTGACGGACAATAATGGCAAGCCACTTCATAATGTGACAATTGCTCTCGGCACATCCTCTACATTTACCACGCTGAACGGTACCTTTACATTAAAAGCTCAAAATGTCAAAACAAATGGCTTTACCCTTGTTTGCCAAAAATCCGGTTACTTCACTGTTACCAAAAGACTTATCCCAAATTCTTCCTTTATGACCATTGTGGTAGCATTGCCCGTCTTAGAAGCTGCCGATATCATTGACTATAGCCGAAACGATACCGTCGAAATCAACAAATGCACCCTTTTATTCGCCCCAAATTCTTTTGTCAATGGCTCGAGTGAATATAAAGCCAATGCGCAATGTGCAGTACATATTATAGATGGACAGAATGCCGGTTATACCTTTACTTCCGATGGCAATGGCATCAGTGACGACCCCCAAAGCAGTGGTTTTAATCGTACAGCATTTTCTTCGTTGGGTCACTACAGAATTGCTGTGTCCACTATGAATGGAACACCTCTCAGCTTGCGCAGCAATCAAACCATTACAATGCTCACTCCTGTACCATCGGTTTTGGGGTCAGCACCGGCGGATTGCCCACTCTGGTTTTTTGATAATGAATCACAAAGTTGGAAACGCAAAGGCAATGCCGTCTATGATCAATCGCAAAATGTCTATGTGTCTTCTCTTGACCGCTTAGGAACGTGGATGCTTGCCTTTGAAGATGAAACGGGAATAATAAACGGAGAAATCACCTGTGGCAATGCTCCCGTCAAAGGTATTGTGGTCAATGCAGGCATCAATGTGGCAATCACGGACTCTATGGGAAAATATTCCGTTCCCGCCGCAGTAGGACAACATATTGTCGTGGTGGAAAGAGTATTCAACGGAGGACTTACAGCACCCGCACGCACGGTGACAATTGCCGAAAAAGGCAATCAACAAACGATGAATTTGCAATTACAACGTTGCGGTGTCACGCTCAATGCCACTATCGTGGACGCTAATGATAAACCATTGAACGCTTTGACGATAGTGCAATCCTCCGATAATTCTTTTATGACAACAAGAGCCGTTATCAATGGTAAGTTATTTATGACATTACCCCCATCGCTTGCATGTATCCTTACGGTACAAACGCCTGATGGGAAATCCGCGATTATCAATACGCAAGCAGCAGATGCCGGCAGCACACTCACCTTACCGAAAATCAAGATACAATAATGTTGTAGAGAATATAGGGCGCATAGTATGAGATATGCAATCGTACAGGAAGATTTACCGGACGGTTCCACTCTTATCATTATGCCCGGACTACATTATTGCGCTATTGTTACACAGCATCAAGACGAAATCAATATTCGTATTCGTCATGCAATTATGTATTATACGCAGCGAGCTGCTTTTCGTAAACGTTTTCAATTCCCATTATGGCTACAATCAGAAAATCTGTCGAAACCGATGCGTCGGCGACGGAAATGAAATCCTATATCAATCTCAAAGTGCTTTCTCGCTCTGAATTACAAGCACTTTTTGATAATGCTGTCTGGCATGGCGACACACTCCATATTTCTTCAAAATTGGGCAATGGCACTATTGCACTCTTTGATAATAGAGCAGATATTACTATTGAACTTTCACTTTTCGGCAGTGCCGCAAAAAAGACTTTAGAAACTATGCTCGATAAAGAATTAAAACAATTATCTCCCAAAGAATGAGTTCCCTGCACAATTCCCTTCAAGGAATCAAAGTTATTGAACTTGCCAATATTCTGGCAGGTCCTTCGGTAGGTATGTTTTGTGCTGAACTCGGCGCAGAGGTTATTAAAATAGAAAATCCGCATACAGGAGGTGACACCACACGGTCATGGAGCGGCGCATCAGAAAAAGGGCATGATATATCTGCATATTTTTCCGCAGTGAACTGGGGAAAAAAATCAATAACTCTTGATTTAACCAATACCGAACAATGTGCTCTATGCCATACTCTTTGCAGCGAAGCTGATATTGTTATTGTAAGCTATAAACATGGCGATGCCGAAAAATACGGCGTGGACTATAAGACAATATCGGCAATAAATCCACGGATTATTTACGGCTCTATCACGGGTTTCGGTCATGACAATAATCGTGTAGGTTTCGATGCGGTATTGCAAGCAATGTCCGGATTTATGAGCATGAACGGTTTACCCGAAACACCACCGATAAAAATGCCTGTCGCGCTCATAGATATTATGGCTGCTCATCAATTAAAACAAGCACTCTTACTTGCTTTATTACAACGCAATATCACGGGCAAAGGCACCTCTGTCACGGTATCGCTCTATGGCGCAGCTATTACCGCACTTGCCAATCAAGGAGCAAATTATCTTATTGCACACCATACGCCGCAACGCTTGGGCTCAGACCATCCGAATATTGCCCCATACGGTCATATTTTTATCACAAAAGACAAAAAAGAATTTTTACTTGCTATCGGTTCTGATACACAATTCAAAAAATTATGTGCCATTGTCAATATAGCATTACATGAACACAAAGATTTTTCGACGAATAGCGCAAGAGTACAAAATAGCACTGCCCTATATTCCGCTTTAGAAAAAGTACTTGCCGAATGGGATGCCGATATAATAGAACAATACTGTATCGCTGCCGATATTCCCTGTGCTGTTATTCGCAGTGTGGCAGAAGCATTGGAATCACCCCTTGCTGCACCATATATTCTGCATGATGGCACTATGCGAGGCATACGCACTATTGCTTTTCAAGAGCAATCAGATTCGGACAATACGCTACCGGCGCTGCAAAGACCACCCCATCTTGGTGAACATAATGCTATAATGCAGAAAGAATAAAATAATGACAGAAACAGCGGTACTGTTCACTCTATAGTTTTCTACTATAATGCTGCACTGCTATTCAACAACATATTTCTATTCACAAAAAAATATATAATAATGGAAAAATATTTAACCGAATTGAGTGAGCAAGAACTTACAGCCAAACTAAAAGAAATGAAAAAAAACATGATGATTGATGCAACTCTTATTGGTTTTACTATTGGGATATCAATATACAGTGCTGTAAAAAACGGTTTTGGTTTTTTCACTTTTTTCCCTTTGATACTCACCTATCTTATAGTGCGCAATTCTAAAAACACAAAATTATTACAAAGTGAAATTGAGAAAGAATTAGAATTGCGAACAACAAAACATCCATAATATTTAGTAACACAGCAATCACATATAACATAGTCTGAATGTAATGCACATCAAAAAATATCTTGCATTACAATATGTCCCCGATAATAGTATTGTCATAAAAAAAGCGGCATATCACTGCTATGATATACCGCTTGCTTTGTCTATGACAATGGCATAATTAATTCTTTTGTCTTCGCGGCATTTCCATTGCCATCATTTGCTTCATAGTTTTGTCCATACCTTCGGGCGAACCGTCAAGGAAAATAACATTACCTTTACCATTTTCCGCCACATGTTTAAGAGCTTCCGTCCACATTTGGAATAAAATAAGCGAAGAATCCAAACCGGCATCGGTCATTTCTTTGGCTGCCACGCTGATACCTTTGGCTGCTTCTTCACGGAACAAAGTTATTCCCTGCCCGCGTAATTGTTGCGCTTCACGCTCTGCGGCGGCGGCAATTTTAATAGCATTTCCTTCTGCTTCGGCTTGTTTGGTTTTTGTGATAAGCAATGCTTGACCTTCATTTTCTGCGGCGGCTTTCAAATTTTGCGAAGCCACAACTTTTGCCATAGACTCAATAATTGCTTTATCGAAAGTAATATCATTAATTTGCAAATCAATTAAATGAAAACCCCATGACTCTAAACTTGCATCCAAGTGCATTTTTACTTCGGAAACAATTTCATGGCGTAAGGCAAGAATTTCTACTTGTTTTTTTGTGGCAACAAAAGAACGTACCGTCCCTTCTACCGTGCGAACAAGTGCCTGCATAAAATTCTTTTCATCAATAAACTTGAAAGCAACATTTTTAATTGTTTCCTCATTTTGCCCCAATACTGAATATAAAATCATCGCTTTAAAATACACATTGGCTTGATCAAAAGTAATTGCCTGAAATTCCAAATCCGAAGATCTGTTTTGAATAGAGATACGTTTGTGTATTGCTTCAATAATAGGAATTTTGAAATTTAAGCCGGGCAGCATAATACGACGATACTTGCCAAACATAGTAATCACCGCCACCGTACCTTGCGCCACAGTCTTGACCGAAGCAAAAACAATGAATACTAATAAGAGAAGGGGTATGATATACTCCATACTATCACCTGTGAATGTTAATGAGTAAAAACTTTTTCTTAGTACAAAACTATCAGATTATTCCCATACGACATCACATCAAAGCCAAAATCAGTATTTTTGACATAGAACAACTGTCTGAAAAACTCATTTTTACTGTCAGAAAGCAATGATAATTACTCTACTTTGTTTCCTTATTGATGCCATTACGGCTATGTATCTTGTGGCAATCGGCAATCGTTATGTATGGAATTATACTATTTTGGGACAAGACATAAGTCCATTAACTTTCTCAGAAGCAATGACTTATGCCGGTATTGGTATTGTATCGGCTCTTGCTGCATCCATCAGTGGCATCTCATTTGGTAAACGTCTTATGCGCCGCCCCTTCCATCCCCCTCATCTTCGTCGCCACACCGACCACATTATCTGGTTATTACTTTTGACTTCCACCATTGCAGCCTGGGTTATATCTAAAGTGTCATTGTTCGATTTATTATCAACCGACGGTTTAACGGGAGCAGCTCGAATATTTGCTGATATAATGTCACCATTAACGGTACTGTTTCAGCCAATAACGTTACCCATCAGCGGTCATGTTTTCGACGGCACAATATGGTTAGAGAATATACGCACTCACTGGGCAATTTTTCCGGATGCTTTATCGGCAATAATCGAGACAATTTATTTTGCATTTCTTGCTACGGCTTTAGCATTACCGCCAAGCTTTATTCTTGCTTTTGCGGCAGCTCATAATGTAATGCGCAATTATACCATCACACGAAGTCTCTATTCAATAGTACGTTTATTCGCTAATTTTTCACGAAGTATTGAACCATTAATTTGGGCAATTATTTTTTCTGTGTGGGTGGGTATAGGACCTTTTGCCGGTATGTTGGCTTTATTTATTCACACGATTTCCTCTTTGGTAAAACAATATTCTGAGCAAATAGAAACAATAAATCACGGACCTGTCGAAGCCATTGAAGCCACAGGCGCACATCCGCTGCAAGTTATTTGGTTTGCAATGGTTCCACAAATTGTTATACCTTTTCTAAGCTTTACTATTTACCGCTGGGATATCAATGTGCGTATGGCAACCATAATAGGAATGGTCGGCGGTGGTGGTATCGGCACATTATTAATGCAATCGCAAGGTCTGGCTCGCTGGCAGGAAGTCGGTGTTATGGTATTGATGATTGCTTTTGTCGTATGGATCATGGATATTGTTTCCGGTAAATTGCGCCAAGCATTAGCTTAACACTATGGCGAGTTGCCATGTTATACCGGTTGCAAAGAAATGAAAGAGATTTTTTGAGGTATAAGGATTTGAGCAAAAAAAACTTCACACCTCATACATTCCGGTACTGCTCCGATAAGTCTGCACTTGCGATATTCTCAAATATTATTTTCTGAATATGAGTAAATGACTCAAATTTGAGATTTTTGAACCATATAAAGACAAACGACGAATCAATATTTATTAGCTTTGCCTTCCAATTGTCTTCGTAATGAAAGTGCAAATAAAGCAAAGAAAATACCAAAGAGAAATGAATGCCAATCGCCCCAAATCACAAATTTCCAATACATGACCTGCAAACAAATCAAAAGAGCGCTATAACGTACAAAGCGATTTGTCCACCAACCTATTCCTGTATAAACAAGAAAAAGCGTGTGACCACTAAATAACAATATACCAAATGAACTATAGCCGCGAAGCATAGAAAGTATAACAACACATACGTCCACGATAAAACACAATAAAGGAACAGATGCACGACATTGCGATAATGACTCAAACCAATAGATACAATAGAGAGCAATCGGCAAATTATACATAATCGTATTTTGACGAAATGACCAATCATCTACCTGTAACCACATATACACAGCTTCTGCTGTAAGTATAAACGCAGCACTCACAAGGAGTTGTCTTACTCTTTGTTTGGTGAATCCACGCGGAATTATGTCTTGGAGCATTCGTTTATACATACCGTGGAAACAACCGGATAATGGATAATTGTATCAACGATAATCTATCAGAGTTATTCATTGTATCAAATAAACCTCGCATCATCATAAAACACTTCATGGAATTGAGCAATTCGACATTACACTCCATTATTTTTCTCACTCTTTTGCAAATATTCATCAGTAAAGTGTTGTATTTGTTTTGGCTCAGAAAATTTTTTGTGATTAAATTCTTGCGAATTTCCTTTTGGAATTGAGAGAGAAGTCCAGTTATCATTACACAACATTTTTCCTATAAAAACAATTTGCCCTATATGATACGGATAATGCGCAAGCTGTCTGTTGATTGCTTCCGTGACAGTATGCCCTTGATTACGTATATAAATTATGGTGTCAAGGTCATCGTTTGTCAAAGAATTGAGTGCTGTGAACAAGCAATTCCACCCTTCATTCCATATATCGAAAAGTTGTTCTCTACTTTTGATGTCATTTTCAAATTCAGCGTCTCTTTGTCGCCACTCTTTTTCTCCATCTGTTGTCAAAAAGTCAGTCCAACGAGAAAGCATATTACCAGACAAATGTTTGACAATCGTAGCTATACTGTTGCTTTCATTATTAAACATCCAAAAAAGTTGTTCGTCCGATAATTGATGAAAAGTTTTTTCACCCAGATTTTTGTAATATTCAAATTGTTTTGTAACACTTTCAAGATAGTCATTTTTCATAGTAATAATGTATTGTGATTTTTTTAATAAACGTAATATATCAACTTGAGCAATAAACAGCAAAAAATCATTGTGCTTTTTTTGGGATTACTTGTCTTCAATAAAATTCTTTAATTGTTGTAGGACTTCCTTACGACTGTATAAAACATATCTACTCAAATGGGGCAATCCTATTATTTTTACTTCTTTTGATTTTATCAACTCTATACGCCATTTTCCATGTCCACTCTCGGTGTAACAAACACTCTCTTTATCTATTTTATAATGCTTTTTAATTTCAGTCAACGGCTTTTGACCAAAAACAATCAATACTTCAGGATTAACTTCTTGTAGAATCAATTCAATAATTTTTTGATACTTTTCAATTTTTTCTACTGAAATTGTTTGTTCATTTATTGACCTTTCAAATATCAAATTCGTTGCACAGACACTTTTAAGATCATCATCCAAGTAACAAAAAAGTGATTTTAAATTTTTCTGTAATCTATGCTCTCTGCCATCGGGTAACCATGATTCATAATATGCATTATATTCATTATCATAAAATTTTCCATTCTTCAAAGAATCTCCTATTGTTGTATTTATAGTATTTGAATCACCGCCCGGATTGAGTCCAATGATCATATACTTACCCTTTCTAAGAGTTGTATGATTGCTAAAGAAAGCAGTACCTGATTTCTTTAAATCCTCAGCACTAAGTAGCTCACAAATTTTTTCGATTGTTTTCATGAATAACATAATAAGAACACAATATTTATTATTAAAAAAAACTATTTATCTGCATACAATTCAAAAACTGACTTTACGCATCAAAGTACTATTACATTTTTACTCCGCAATCATCACAGGTAAACCTGCGCTCTCATCTCCCGATTGAATTATCAGATAATACACACCCGAAGAAAGATTTGTCGGTAAAGGAATCCATGTATCTCCATAGGATATTTCAGAAGGGAAATTATGCATTATCTCTGTGCCTGTCAAGGTAAATAAACGAATAGTAAGATTTTTCGTACTCGGTGCTGAAATATGCAAGAATGCGATATCATCTTTATATTCAACGCTATACGGTGTCATGATGCCTTCGGCGGTAAAAACTGAAGAAATTCCCCCTTCACCAATATATGCTCCGGCAACAGCATTACCCGTTCGCGCATTACCCTGTGCATCACGTGTGACGCTATTAGCATAATTACCGGCGGGTGATGGTGGCATTGATGGGCGATCATTGCCTGCAAAATCAGGTATCGGAAATGTTGTCACCTGATACACAGAACTATTTTTTATCGGTGCAAAGTTACCCGCAACAGGGTTCTGTAATTGCGGTTCACGACTATTAATCGCATTGTCAGCAAGTAATTGTGCTGTATTGCAGGTAGGATTATTCGATGAACAACCGCTTTCACCTTCGCCAACTCCTAAAGCATGATTAGCACCGCCATTCCAAATAATATTACCGCGAATACGAAGATTTTCATCTGCATTAGCAGGGTTGGGAGCATTCACATTTATATTCCATTCACCGCTATATGGCGCAGGAATAAAAAAATGTTGCCACAAACTTTGATAACCGGTCGGATTATAAACAATATTATTAAAAACATACACATTTTTATTGGGGATACGCACATAATTAATGCCGTCTGATACTAAGGAATTTCCCCATCCACCCATTGTTCTATAGACATCGCATGAATCAAAATCACCACCCGGCTGACCATCGCAAGAACGTCCGCCAAATGTTACCTCAACCACATGACTTCGCTCGCCGACTCTGTAACATGTATTATGCGCTATCAAAATATTATATCCGCCATTAACACCAAAACCCGCGCCTTCCACATCATGCACACTATTATTGATAAATTTACAATCGTATGTTTCATAATGTAAAAATGGCGGTGTCATAAATTGAAAACCAGTTCCTTGTCCCGCGGTAAATCCACCCGTCCCCGTATTATATATTTCATTATTTTCTACACGAAAATAGGCAGAACCACCCTTAAGATATAAGCCCCAATCACCACAATTATGAATTTTATTCGCAACGATATGCCCATACTGAACCGCAACAAAATCAACAGCATTATCCCATGCCCCTGAAATATCATTATCTTCAACATACACATATTGACATTGATTTACTTTTAAACATTCTTGCGTTATTTCTCGATTGGCAATTAATGTGCAATTACGCAATAAGATATGGTCGCTGAATTGTAAATGGACAATATCCGCCGTCGCGAACATTGTATCTTCCAATATTAAATCAATAAAATAAACATAGCTGCACAATGCCATATTTATGCCGGCAGTAATTTTAACGGAATTTTTACTTTCCGCAGGGCGAATAATAATCGGGTAGCGGGCACTACCATATCGTTCATCCCAATACAAAGGCATATCATCGGAAGTATAAACACCCGGCTTGAGATTAATACGCCATCCATTGCCTGTCAATTCTTCATTGGCAGGAATACTCTCCCATGCTGCATAGACCGTCTTATACGGACGTGCACTCGATCCCGGATTATCATCATTACCATTCACAGGATCAACCCATATATCGCGCACTGTCGGATTACCTATATCATAACGCAAAGGGTTCATGGACTGACCCTCGGCTCGGTACAGACATTGCACACAACACATAACAATCATTGCAAGACAAAAGAAACTTTGACGCATAATAACCTCACTCTTTGATAAACTTTAATACAAAAATGTAAAACTTTACCCACATAATGCGCTATTGCATCAATTGTTACAACTATTGCAGATTAGATGCCTTCAATAAGAGTGATTATGAACTGAATCATCGGGGTTTTCCACTCATGGATGGTACAACAACAAATGCAGAGATTAGGGCATATTCTCCATATACTATCAGCTACTCTTCTCCTCCGCTTTTTCCGAAAGAGAAGAGTAACAATATTACAATTACTCAGAACGTGAACGCTTCATGTGAAGCAATGGATACGGTTTTCCTGTGCCATCGGTGTCGGATCGGTCAGAGATACTAAATCCATGCTTTATATAAAATTCCACAGCATTAATATTCTGTTCATTGACATCAACAAACCACGCATCACAATAGGTAAAAGCATATAACAATAACGCTGTTCCTATTCCGCGTCCCATAGACAACGGAGCAACAAAAAGCATTTCTATTTTTTGTTCAACAATACCTATAAAACCAAGAAGATCAGTACCTTCTATTGCACAAAATATCGGAATATTCTCAAAATCAATATTTTTAACGATAGATGAAAAAAATACTATGTCTTCTTCTGTCACAAAATGATGCGTTGCTCTTACGGATTGTTCCCAGATTTGTATAATCTGATCGCGCATTGAAGAATGATACGGCACTATCTCCATAGAATATTATTCCTGAATTATTATAAAACAAATCGTAAAGCTACACCGAATCGCACGGATAATGCCCTTTCATTATTACGAATCTGGGTCAGATTATAATGAAATTGTATCTGCGGTGTGAGCGAAAAACGTAAGATAAACATCTCATACCCTAAACCCATCATCACACCGGCTTGCCATGACTTTAAATCAGGTACAGTGCCGGAAGATATTGTTGCACCCGAAGCAGCCATCAACATCGTATTATCACGCAAATAAAGAAGTGAATCGGGTGCAGTCACGGATATATCCCGCGATGAACCAAGTATAAAACCGGATGTCAAACCACCAAAGATATTTATGCGTTTATAAACATCATAACGATAATACATGGCTAATTGCAATGATTGTAAAGTAGTACGTGAGGTAAATGTTCCATACCCGATGCCATTAATTAATAGCAGTGAATCATTGCCGGAATTCATCATATTTTCTTTATTGTATAATAGAGAGAAATTTAATCCTCCTTTTCCGAATGTTGGATCACCAAGGCGATATTCCATTTCAATACCTGCTGAAAATCCGGTTTCAAATGCACTGTTAGGAAGTGAAATAATTGAGGAATTATGAAGAAATGTTTCCTGTGTCATCCAAGCACTATTTAATAAGAATGTCAATCCCCAATATATACTTGGTGCTCTTTTACCCGGATACAGTGCATCAGCATTTTGGGACACACCTTCTGTATCTCCACTACTTCTCAACCATGATGAACTCTGTGAGCTGGTCTGAATTTTTTCATTATTACTGCCGATTTTTTCCCGAATAGTTCCAATGACACTTGACAAAGCTCTATCACCTTCTAGTGACTTATCATTTTGATTATTTCCTAATATTTCCCGATGTAGTATCGTATCTGTACGGCTGTTTTTGACACGTATATTTTCATCAATGGCAATAAAGGAAGTGTATTTTGTAAGCATATTATAACGCAAGCCCAAATCGGTAATTTCTTTTTTATAATCAATTGTCGCTCCTGTTATTGCCGGCGCATTTTTTTCATCTTCCAAAAGTGTAATTTTATTTTTTGCCCACAGATATCGTAATGCACTATGCTCAGGTAAAGATGGAGCAGCTTCTATGGAATGAGTAAATGTTAAAGCTCCGCCGGCTGCATCTCCTTTCACAGTGATTGTTCCATTCTTTTTACCCTTCCATTTACCATAGACAATAATAGGTCTTTTTCCTGTCACATCGGGAATACTTGGTAAATCTAAATCATAGACATTAAAATCACCATAATCAACCGTAATATGACTCAGCACAGGAGCTTGAATATATGAAATGAATTTTTCTGCCGCATCATCTGTTTCGGACTTATTCATCACAATAAATGGACTGCCTTTGCCGGCGCGTGCCATCCCCTCAATAAGCCAACGATTCACGCTGCTCCCTATACCAAATGAATACACATTTGCTTTATTCAACTGCGTAGCAATTAATTGAAATGCCTCACGTTCAACAGCAACATACCCATCCGTAAGAACAATAAATGTTCGGGATAATTTTTCATCTACTTCCATAGAAAATGCTGAACGCAATGCAGGTAACAACTCCGTGCCGCCACCGCCAAATCCGGTATTAAGAAAATTAATCGCTTTCTTTTTATTATCATCCGTTGCCGGTAACGATGTTGGTGATAATACACTTTGCCCACCCGAAAACATCATAACATTAATTTTATCAATCGGGCGCATTGTTTCCAATAAATCCTCAATCATAGATTTTGTTGTCTCCAGCGGAAATCCTTGCATTGAACCCGAGACATCCACAATAAACACATATTCTCTTGGCATAAGATTTTTCACAATAATATCCGACGGTGGCTGTACCATCAACATAAAGTAATTCTCTTCTTTACCTTCATAAAGCAATAATCCTGACTCTATTGAAGGTCCCGTTAATGAATATTCTATGACAATATCCCTTGCGCCCGATTGTTCATCTTTATCCGATAATTTCACTGTTGTCAGAGAATTATTTTTTCCCAATGGGACAATTTTTCCGGTCTTTACATCTTTAGTTATTATATCCATCGCATGGGAAGGACTGCGTAATGTGCGAAGCGGCACACCGGTGGAAAGTATTGAAGTAAATTTTAATTTACCCGGCATTATCCTTGAATTTGTTTGCTCATTGAGTACTTGTACCAAATCATTATTGGTGCCTGCGGCAATATATCGAGGACCCACTACAGCCGGATAAGAAAATTGATAGATATTATTTTCTGGGACAAGCATTTCCGTATAAGATATGGTTACGGTTATACTATCACCCTTCAGAATATTTGCCACATTCATTTTAAAGACATTCGGGGTGATTTCCTCAAGTAATGAAGCCGATTTACCTTCTTCTTTGGCTTTTGTATAATCAATTCTTGCTTGTTGTTTTTCTTTGACAATAGCAGTAATCACTCTGTCTTCCACTTGCATTTTCATAGCATAGACAGCCGCTTTTGTTGATGCAGGGAACACATATATTGCCTCAATCGGATCTTTATCATTATTCACATAAATCTGGCGAATTGTCACATCTGCTATCATTCCGACAATACTCACATGAATATCCGTTAATGCCAAAGGGAAATTATTGACATTTCCTTTTGTAATAAAAAATCGCGGCGACATCGTATTTTCGTTTTGCACCGGATTATTAGATTTCCATGATTGTGCATGAAGGAAAGATGGTATGAAGGCAATAATCACAAAAAAAGCCAATATCAATCTCAATTCTTTACAATGTTTCATTTTCCACTCTCCTTACTTAGTAATAATAAGTCTTGTAACCGATTGCATACCTTGTTGATTGGCAGCAATAACATGATAAATGCCATTAGGCAATTGAAATTCAAGAGGAATTTTTACCGTACTCTCTGCCTGCACCATCATCGCCGGTATATTCATCAAAAGCTGACCATCCAATGAATAAACTCCAATAATTATTTCCTGATCTTTTCTTGATTTAAGCACAACCTGTGTCATATTTTGCGCCGGATTGGGTGCAAGATACTGAATTGCTATATCAAATTCATGAGAATACTGTTGTTCATTGGATTGTTCAATGGATTGTTTTTCTTTTGGGTTATCTTCACCGGGCTTTTGTATCATTGTGTCGGGTACAATATCCTGCACATTATTTGTCGGATAATACCACAATACTAATGATGTTTTTGTTCCTTTGATAGGTATTTTTATCGGAACAAATGAAAGAAGCATCGAATTTTCTTCAGCATTCATTTTTCCTGTAAATAATTTCTCTAATACGGCTTTTGTGCGATGATGTATATCCTCATTTGTGGTATTACATAATACTACCGATGCATAATTTTTTCCATGATACCGCACATCATGAGTTATCATTTGTGGCTGGGGAATATCTTTATTTGCTTCTATGGCGGTTTTATCTTGTTGTAAAATTTCAGCTTTTATTGCAAATTCTTCCGCGATTATTTTTAATCGCACAGGAATTGAAGTGCCGGTTGTGTCATAGCCATACGCATATAAAAGCGAGACTAACTTATCGGGTTGTATTGCTGTTGCAGAAGACGTGCCTTCACGTTTTTTGAGAATATCCAAAAGTGTGGAAGGATTATTTTTTTCAAGAAGTATGCTCACAGTAAATTCCGTGCTTCCATCGGAAAATATCAATCCTAATTTTTCACTGTCTTTCTGTTGGGCATTATACATTTTCTGTCCGTCTATTTTAACAGGCAATACAAATGGCTCCGGATTTTCCGTACTGCGTAAATAATCACCGTCTGCTTTTATTGATGTTGTACTTTTTTTCGGGTGCGGCAAAGCTTGCAATGGATTATTATCATACTCTAATGGAATAAGTGTTGCAATAGTCAGCCCCGACAGAATAATATTCATTATCATAACAAACCTCCAAAATAACGTTGTGTTTGTACGTGTTGATTGCGAATCGGAAAAGCGCACTAAGTCCATAAGCTCTTTCTCAGAGAGTAATGGCTCTTGATTGGTAAAATCTGCAGCTTTTCGTAATTCTTCTTCGAGTGTTTTTTTCATGTATTTCTCTCCTGCGTAAGGAGTAAATCAAGATTCTGAAATAAGAGATTGTTGTTGTAAACCCACACCTAAAAGTTCTGCAAGCGTTTTTTTGGCTCTGAATATTCTTACCTTAATGGAAGACAGCGAACCGCCTTGAATTTCCTGCACCTCTTTGTGTGATAATCCGCTAATCTCGCTGAGCATAATTGCCTCCTTCGATTCGGGCGACAATTTGTCTATTGCTTGATATAACAATGCAATATCTGTTGCAGTTTCGGGCGAAGTATAATTCCGGAATAGCTCTTCAACCTGTTCAGCACTTGCAATAGTTCTTTTCGCATATCTGGCTGATTGGGCTACTCTTGAACATATAGTGAATATATAGCTCAAGAAAGCTTTGTCATCGCGTAACATCTCAAATCCCTCAAAAGCTTTTAATACTGTTTCACCGACAATGTCCTTAGCATCGTCACGGTTACGCGTCACCGTCAATGCAAAACGCTCCAAGCGCGGATAGACCGGCTTTAGTAATGCCATAAATCGTTGTTGTTTTGCGTTGTCAGTCATATCGGTAAAGAGTATATCAACCTTTTCTGAACAGTAGGTGCTTCATCACCCGTCATTGGTTACAAAGAAGTAATGATTTTTTTTATATATGGATTTTGTTATCACAATTTTATAAAAAAAAAGTCCGTACAATCAAAGTACAGACTTTTCTATTTTATAGGTATATTACTATTTTTCTACAATCCAGATTTATCGGCTTGTCCTCGTTTGACGGCATGTGCGCCAATCATTTTACCATGTTCTAACCCTTTTTCGCAATCGAAACGATAGTGAATACCACCGTAAATCCGTGATACCGAAGCCTCCGTTGCCATAGCATCAAATTCGGATTTATTATTCGGGAAGATATATGATAACACTTCCGCAGCCGCACCGGAGAATGTGGAGTGTCCGGAAGTATAAGCAGGGAAATTAGGAATACCTGTAGAAGTTTTTATTTCGGCATTTACTTCTGAAGGGCGCGGCACTAAGTAATAGTATTTGACATCCCAGCAGCATATACCGGCATCTTGCATTGCACTATTCAATAATGCCAATGCTCTTGCAGTGCGTACTTCGCTGAATTTATTGGCATAGGTTAGTGCCGCAGCTTTTCTGTTCCAATGTCCGGGAGGAGTATATGTGCCTGCTCCATCTGCCCAATATGATGCAATGCGAACTTGCTCACGTGAGCGATCTTTTGCTATGGCAATAAGTTCATCAAGGTTTTGTTTAAATTCAGCACTCTCAAATGTAGGAGGCGGACCGATAGCGGTACGCATGGCAATTTTTTCTTGAGCGGTAAAATTCCATGTTTTTACATTACCAAATGCAGGAAGCATGGGCGGACGAGGCGGTACTTCACGACTTGTCCAAATACGTCCTATACCACGTGCTTTTGCATCAGCAATTTGATTTTGATAACCTGGTTGATTATTTGCTGCGCCCATACCGTCAGTTTTTGCATAGGCAATAATTTTGTCGGCAATGGCTTTCCCTAAAGCTTCTCCGGCATCAATATCACTTTGTACATTCATTCCCGCCCATAATCTGCTGTTTTTATGTTCATCGGCTTTTTGGGTTAAGAGAGGAACTTCACCCGGAAACAAAAATTTCAGTATTTCTCGAGATGCCGCAGCTACAACAGCGTCTTCGGAAGGATATGAAGGTGCGTCTATTTGCGGCAAACGTGCTGTTGAACCATTTGGTAGAGCATACGGTGCTTTTCTTCCATAGAGTTGTCTAAAATGAGATGTTGCCACAAGAGCATCGTACTGAGCAATAGTAAGCAAAGCAAAAGCTCGTGATGCATAGGGAGGATTAGCGAATGGGTAACGAGGATTTTTGAGCGGATTTGCCGGATCAGGATTGGGATACTTCCCATTTTCATCATAATTGGGAGGTATATTATATGCTGCCGCCAACTCGCGAGCTATTTCATTCCAACGTATTACACCGCCTGCACCCCAAAATTTTATTGCCTGTTGTTGTGCTTCATTAGGATTTAATGCTTTAACAGCAGCAAGTTCTTGTTGATACTCATTGGAAGAAATATCAGCAGGTGCAACCACCGTAACATCAGAAAACGGAACAACGAATGGCTGCCAGTTTCCGGCATTTGTATCCAATTGCGCCGGAGCATATGGCTGGAGTTCCACAACTTCAATGGTTTTTTCTTCACATCCGATAAATGCGAACAAGCATACAACCATTATAGCACTAAGTGTATATCGTATTTTCATAGTTTCTATCCTTTCTTCTTCAAAAGTATTAGCGTAATTTAGGTTCATTATCATGGGTCATTTCTTCATCGCCGCCGCCAAATTGGAAAATATATCCGAAACCAATATTCAACATTGTCGATTGTCCGAAATTGCGACCTGCAACCACTTGAGATGCATTCGCCATAATGGAAAGCATACCGATATTATAACGTCCGTATAGACCAATGGTGGATGATTGCATCATTACCGTAGGAGTAGGCATGGAATTATAACGAATATCATCACCGCTTACGCATGTAAACCTGTCGAAATACGCATCTACTTGATAATCAGATGTAATGTGCCCTAAGCGCAATGTAAAGTCCGCAGCATTCGGGATAGGGATAGAATTTGTGTTATATAAACGACCATTGAAAAAATAGGACTCTTCATCAATATCACTTTCGCCGCGCACAGTGTATCCGGCTTGGAAAGTTCCATACCAGCCATCTTTAGTGGTAAAATCTGCCACCGCACGTAAGGAACCGGACCATGTTCCCATACCAATACTGGCGGGTAACTGATTCACAACATAATTATGCGTAGGGATTGAACCGCCTACTGTGCCAAAGAAAGCAAGTGTTCCTAAACTTGTTTCGGTTGTATATGCATTATATTTCAACCACAAAGAAACATCTTGAAATCCTTGATAACCGCTTAAGTAGCTATCGGAGAATCCTGTGGTGACATAGGGCAAAGAATAGATCACATTCAAATCATCACGTAGTCCGTATGCTCCCATAAGGGTAAGGATATGCGAGCGAAATGTACCCAGATTTGAGTTAGAACGCTTCACATCGGATTCCCAATATTGTGACCATGAGTTCTGTGAGTAGCTCAACACTTGACAGAAGCTGTTTTTTGACATCATTAGACCGTCACCCGGAGTTTCTGCACGTAGTGAATGTGAGAATATACCGGCACTGATCATTGACAATAGCAATAATTGTTTCATTATACTTAAACCGAGAAAATATTACAACAATATGGACACAAAGATACGTATTATCATCAAGTTAGATTATAAATTTGAAGGAACAAGCCCTAATTTAGCAATTGCTCCATTTTTAAAATGTACCATCACACCTACAAGTCCAAACTTATGATTAGCAACATAGACTATTTTTTCAACAATCGGATCATCTTTGGTTTCTTCCACTTTTAACACTTTAATTTTCCAAAAGACAATGTCGTAATCGTCTGTTGTTGATTTATAGACAACTTGGCGAGTGATCTTTACATTATCATTATCCGTAAATTCATATTTATCCCCCACAATAGCAGAATATTTCACCAATGTAAAGGGTTTGGACATATCTCCGCCACTATACATAAAACTCAGCATGATCCGGGGGTATCACAGTCTAAGATTAAATCTGATGTAATTAAAAATGTAATTAAGAAAGTAATTCCGGCAAGGCTGCTTGATAAAAATACGGTGATAC
>JAFLBY010000034.1 GCA_017302855.1 Candidatus Kapaibacterium sp. | reverse complement strand
TGCAAAAGACCTTCCCGAACGCCGGGGTCACCAAGACTGGCAGCAGCCACGTCGGTGCGTCGATCGGCAAGGAAATCCAGTGGAACGCGCTCAAGGCCATCGCGGCTTCAATGGCGGTTATTCTGCCACTTGATGTCGCAGGACCGATTTCACGGGCACGCATAGTCCCGAATGTATAAGGAGTAAGTGTTTGTGCATACGCAGTAAGCTGAGGCAATAAAGCCAGAGCAAAAAGTCCAAGAACAGTATGTAAATGTTTTTTCATGAATATGTCTCCGTTTTTCAATTATTGTTTTTTTGCAGGCATGGTAAAAAAGGCATCATCAACCTTTGAGGTAAAATCATATACTTCAACGTAGTTAGCACCGGTCACTTCACCGTTGCTTTTCGTCTCAAAAGTATATGCTAACGTTAACCCGTTCACTGTTTTGTAATCACTTGGAAACATTTCGGATTCAACAGCGACACCGGATTCAGAATATTTCGTAGTCGTTTTGACAATCAAATACGAATCCACATCTAAAAAGTAGATCACAACCGTACCGTCTTTGCGGGTAGCTTCAATTTTATAGACTTCAGATCCTTCAATTTCATCTTTACCTTTATAGTCGAGCTTTGTCCCGTCTTTCCCATTCATTACTAAATCATTATGCACCATTCTGGCAATGCGTTTGGCATCTTTAGCATTGTCTTCATTAAGAGGCTGAGGATCTAAAGAACCTGTCCACGGCTGTACTGTCCATCCCATAGTACCGTCAAATGCTTGGATATAGGTGAGCCCGGGTTGGAATGAGTAATCCATCCTTGCTTTGTCCGGCAACTTTATGGTAAAAGTCATTGGACGTTTCTGACCGCCACCACCGCCTTGAGATTTCGCACGAACGATAACGGTATTCATAGCTAAGAGTTTGTCAGCACCACCAATAGCTTTGTGGTACTCTGTCAATAGTGATTGTAATGTTTGCGCATGAACGATGCCATTGCACACAACAAACGCCACAAGAAGAAGCAACGTTCTTACCATAGAGATAAACCTTTTTAAAATGATGTATAGAATCAAAGAAATGAAATGGTTGCATCATAGATGTGCGAATACTCAATCAAAAAGTAAAAGTTACACATATAGAATGCGGACGAAAATACGAGCAATAAATGGAAAAGTGGCAAGCAAACAGAATTTTAACAATTTTTAGTTTTTGTTAAAATCGCGTTTTGTTATGCTTTTTAGGAAAGCAGCAAATGATACATCGTTAGAGGAAGTATCTGAGGCATGGGCGTTGTAGTCGGATGAAAAAGTTGGGGAATTTTCAACACGAGGATGTGGGAGTTTTTCGGTCACATCAGCTATGAGATTGATAGATTGCTCTGTTATGCCGAGTATATACTTTTTATCACCATAGTTAATCACAACAACTTGGCTTTTAGGCGCTACGGCTATACGTGATTCAATGGATAATGTTTGTAAAGAAGAATCAGCATTGACGATACGATTACGTGCTTTTTTCTTTAGCAGTAGCAGAAGCAGAGATAAACCGCCAACAGCGGCTGCCATCGTAATAAATGCTTTTAATAAAGTTGGATCAATCATTGTAGTAAAAACTGTGAAACTATCGTCTAATTCCCTTTATGCGCTCGCCGGGTTCGACGAGTGATGTAATACGAATACCAAAATGTTTATCTATGACGACCACTTCACCTTCGGCAACTTTTTTTCCGTTGACCAAAATGTCCACCGGTTCACTCACTAATTTATCAAATTCTACAACTGAACCGCGACTAAGTTTAAGAATATCGCGAATAAGCATATTGGTGCTGCCAAGTTCAATAGAGACAGGCAACTGTAAGTCATACAGCATCGCCAAACGTGCTTCTTCATTAGTTAAGTCACTTGGTGAGCGCTTATCTACACTGCCAAACTCTTGAAATTGGGGACTAAAAGCTGTTGCTTCAAACACTGATGCAGGGTCAGCTTCTACATTTCCGCTATTAATGAGTGCATCAATTTCCTCTTGCGTCATTTACTTATTCTCCTTTTCTTTTGTAAAGAGTATCAATATCAACCAAATCATCTTGCTGTAAGTTACGAGTGATTTTTACAGATTTTTTCCCATCAACTGCCCCGGGTCTTGCAGCTAATTTTCGTCTGCCGGCAATAATGACTTCAATTTCTTGATTGATTCTTGTATTTAATTTGAGAATATCACCAACTTTGAGCTCCAATAACTCACCTACGCCTATACTTGCTTTGCCCAATAGTGCTTGAACCGGCAAATACGTATGCGATAATTGTTGCCTCAGAATTTGCATATTCTCCTTCTGACGTTCATTGGTGTATTTGGCAGAAGTTGTCAACTGCTGACGATTTAGCTGTGTGAGAACATCCTCAAGTGCAAATGTTGGAAAACATAAATTCATCAGATACTGATTCATGCCAACATTCACGTCGAACGAAACTACTACTACGATTTCGGAAGATGGAGCAATTTGCACAAAATCTGCCTCAGTTTCAAGACGCGAATATCGAAAAGATAATTCGGCAATTGACCGCCAGGCAGTTGTTAAATCCGAGAAAGCATGTTCTATCATGCCACGGATTACAGCTTGCTCGATTGGAGTGATTGATCTGGCTTTTCGGACTGTTTCTGATGAACCACCCAATAGTCTTTCAACTAAAGTGAGAGCTAATTGGGGACTAATTTCCATAATCCCATTGCCATCAGCGCCGGCAATATCAAATACATAAATACAACTGGGATTAGAAACAGACAAGATAAACTCAGAGTAAAATAGTTGATCTATGGAAGTAACATTGATAGACACAACTGTTTGCAGCTTTGAAACCAAATAATAGCCAAATGCTTCAGCGAAATTTTCATGAACGTTTTGCAACATTCTGACTTGATTCTTAGAAATCCGATTGGGCCTGCGAAAATCATAAATCGAAGCATCTTTATTGCGCAAACTGCTTGTATTACCGACAAAACTGTCATCACCAGCCGAACTTATAACAGACAGTAAGCTGTCAATCTCATTTTGGGATAATACATCTGACATAATTAACTACAAACTTTATTGAATAATAAATTTCGATATATAAATATTACTCACTTTTGTACCAATGATAAATGGTCGTATTTCTTTTTTGATTATCTTCGGCAATGAATCGCGCAATGTAACTCTCTGATAATCTTCTATCGTATATTTCTGTAATACTTTCAAAACGCCATGACGGATGGGAATCATTAAGTCTTTCTCTACCTTCCCCTTTGCCTCTTCTGAGTTTACTTCAATGCCTAAGTTAACCACAACATATCTGTCGGATCCATTAGGATTAACTATAAAATCTTCGGTGGGAACCACGAACCTTGGCAATGGTTTCCCATCCTCGTCTAAGGGACCTGTTTCCTCTTCCTCTTCTTCTTCAGCTTCATCGCTATTTCCTTTTGCTTCCTTTTTCGCGTGTTTATCCGACTTTTCATCTTCATGTGATCCGCCAAAGAACTTAACGCCTAAAAATATACCGGCACCAAAAACCACAGCAACTAGCAATCCGGCGACCGCAGCCATGAGGACTGTTTTCATGCCACCGCTACCCTCTTTTTTCGGTTTCGCGGGTTTTTCTTCTACTTCATCTGCTTCATCTGCCATGAGAATCTTCCTTATTACACATATTTATTGCTGAATAGATAATGACCCTCTCGGGATTTTTACTTGATAATTGTGCCAAATCGAAACTATGCAAATTACAAATCAATGTATCGCTTTTACTTACAACACTTATGAACCTTACATACTCCCGATATGTTGCTTTTGAAGACAAAACACATTCATGTATATGTTCAATATCGTTGTAATGGCTAATATAAGCCACTTTACGAATATGTAATTTCTTTTCTACCGATACTGTAATACTCAAAGCCTGTTTTTGCCATATCATCAGGATTGAATAGATTTCTGCCGTCGAAAATAATGGGTATTTGCAGAGATTTCTTTAACACCTCAAAATCGGGACTGCGAAACTCATTCCATTCAGTCGCAATGATGAGCGCATCAGCTCCCATTACGCATTCACTTGAATCATTTGCATATTTGATGTTATCACCAAACACATTGCGCGTATTTTCCATTGCTTCGGGGTCATAAGCTGTAACACTCGCGCCGGCGGCAAGCAAGCGTTCGATAAGACGAAATGCCGGAGCTTCACGAGTATCATCTGTATTTGGTTTGAAAGCAAGTCCCCATACTGCAAACTGTTTACCCTCAAGTGAACCGAATCGTGTAAGTATCTTTGTAAAAAAACGTTCCGATTGACGATAATTCGCTTCTTCGGCTGCTTTGACTAATCCGAGAGTTGTACCCGCAGCATCTGTCGAATGAATAAGAGCTTTTACATCTTTAGGAAAACAACTTCCTCCATAACCAAGTCCGGCAAAAAGAAATCGTTTTCCTATTCGCGAATCAGAACCAATGCCCATACGAATTTGCTCTATATCAGCACCGACCTTTTCACAATAATACGATAGCTCGTTCATGAACGATATTCGCATTGCTAAGTAACAATTCGCTGCATATTTAGTAATTTCCGCACTCTTTTCGTCCATAAAAAAGATAGGATTACCACTTCGTACAAATGGTTCATATAAATCCCTCATGATTTCTATTGCTCGTTCATCGGAGGCTCCAACAACTATCCTATCCGGTTTCATAAAGTCTTCAACTGCAAAACCTTCACGTAAAAATTCCGGATTACTTACCACGGCAATTGGGTAATCAGGTGCTGTCTCACGTACAATTGAAGTGACTTTCTCAGCGGTTTGCACAGGTACAGTACTTTTATTTACAAAAACTTTAAAGTCTTTTATATCATTATCTTTAACTATCTGAGCCGCATCGTTAGCAACTCCCAATACATATTGTAAATCTGCAGAGCCGTCTTCGCCGGGCGGTGTAGGCAAACATAAAAACAATACCGAAGAAGCAATAACAGCTTCTTCCAAATTCGTTGTAAATGTCAAGCGGCCATTTTTTATATTTCTTTCAAGAATATGGTCTAAGCCGGGTTCAAATATCGGCATTTTACCTTGGCGTAAGTCCTGAACCTTACGTTCATCTATATCAACACAAATTACACGATTGCCACTTTCAGCAAAACATGTTCCTGTGACTAGTCCAACATAACCGGTTCCTACAATACCTAATGTTCGTGGCATTATTGATTATCCTAACTATTAATTATTACAAATACATACTAAAAAATCTAATGATCTAACAATCGTACGATTACCAGAAGTAATATGGTAAGTGCAGCCAATGTTATAGCAAATTTTATCAAGCGACGAAGTATTGCAAATACAATCCCAACAATAAATACAGCGATGATTGCTAAGGCAAATGTCGGCATACCCGTTATGATACTTATATATTCCATATTATTTTACAATGTCATTAATTTGCTCGAAATGAGAATGTGATAATCCCTTCCATATCACGTTCATCATTAATTTTATTGAATTTCCACATTTTCAAAGCTTTGGTAACCTCATACTCCAATTGTGGATCTCCCTTCGTTACAAAATTCATCTGACCAACATTACCTTCAGGTGAAACACGGAAACGCACTTTGATTTGCGTTGCTGTAGCTCCTGCCGGGTAAGTCGGTAAACGTTTGTAGAGGACGCCTCTGTTACCGCCGCCACCCCATTGCAGCCCCCAACCTTCGCCGCTGCCTTTACCATCCCCTGTTCCACCCAAGCCGCTCCCTGATATCAGCCCTTCTTTGCCCGCTCCAATATCTTTCGTGCCTGTTTGTGCATTAGGCGTTTGGGAAGTACTTCCCAACTCTTTAACCGGTTTAACATTTGCACTTGTTGCTATGTCAGTGGATGCAGTTGTTTTAACTTTCGTTTTTACACTGGTGGAAGCATCCTCAATATCGAGTGATGGTTTCTGACCTTGCTTTTTTGTTCCCGATTTCGTTAAATTACCACCGCTATTCCCAGTCCCATCACCATTTCCCCAGCGTAATTCCATAAGTGGAATACTGCGAATTTCTGTTCGTTCATGAAGTACGGGGGGCGAACATTGTGTCAATGACATTATATAGAGTAAACACGGCACAGCAATAAGAGCAATACCAAACCCTCGCGCTGTAAAACGCTCCCAAGGAATTTGCAGTGTAATTCCTGATGGCATTATGTCTTCATGTTTGTGTATCATATCATCGTACCCTATCTATCCAACATTGATCATAACCTATTGTTCTTATCGCTTTCTCTGCTTCATCACGCGATGCAAAGTTACCAAATCGTACACGATACCATGTTTTATCACGAATAAGTTGTGTGGTTATCACCGCAGAATTAACCGAAGTCATCCTTAACTTTTGTAACCATCGTTCTGCTTCACTTTTTGATGGTGTAGCATATACCTGAACAGTATATATTTGTTTTATTTCTTTTGAAGTGGACGTTATCTGTGCTTCTTTTTTTTCCGTATGTTTTTCGATATCTTTTACACGTTCTTTGGTATGCTTTATTTCAGAATCATTTTGCTGATGCATTTTATTGCCATTTGACTTGTCATTCGATGGATTAGTATGCAATTTTTTTTCTTTTTGTTCTATTGCATTATGTCCTGAATGCTTGTGTGGTGCTTTGTTATGCTCTGTTTTTGTGTTTATTGGGTGGTCAGTGTGCGCATTATTGTGTGATTCTTGTGCCTGAGTATGTTGATTTGATGCTTTATCTGAATGATGCTCGGTAGTCGTATTTGCATCACCTGATATTTCATCAAGAAGCGAATCCGATATTGCTGTAATTGCTTTATCATCAACATGTTTATTTTCAACATGTTGTTTAGAATCGTGACTTTTTTTTCCATCATTATGTATGTCTGCAGAAGCTACATGGAGTGTTGAATCCGTATGATGTTCAGTGAACATTGAGCTAATATACGGTGTCATCATATACGCGGACAAACCTATCACACAAACACCTGCAATCGTTGCGGCTATAAGTAATGCTTTTTTACTGAACGATGGAACAAATCTTTTTTTCTTTTCTTGCTTTTCGCTAATTAATGGAGGTGCATCAGTAAGAATAGGCTCTTCGGCAGTCAGCGTCTGCGCCATCGAAGCATAACCGCCATATCCTCCGTATCCTTGTGAATCAGGAAGTGGTTCTTCTTGTTCCGGCATGGACTCATCCCATGTAAATGTCGAGGGATGTTCCGCTTTAATATCTGCTAAATCAATGACTTCCGCATGAGGATCACCATCAATTTCCACAAACTCTTGTTCTTCAACTAAAGGCGGAACATCGGTTGAAGGCATTGATTTCTTATTCGTCAATTCTTGCTGAAGAGAACGAATAAAATCATCGTCCATAGCAATGTCTTCATCAAAATCAGAAGATTCATTTTGAACCATTAATGGCACCTCTGAGTAATCCATCGCCGGAATTTCTGTCATTTCCATTTCAGGAATTTGTACAGTTTCCATTAACGATTCTTGTTGTATAAGCGGAGCAATGAATCCGTCAGCATTACCGGGATAGGAGGTCAATTGCTCCAATGCAAACGTATCAGCGTCATCGGCATCGAACCCACCAAAATCATCGCTAAGAAGGTGTTTATCTATCATTGCAATAACCCAAATCGTTCATGAAAAGTAATACCAAAACTACGTTAAAAATTCCAGAGAATACCGGCAGCAAAAAATATACCGCGTTCTTTATAGCCTTCCCACACATAAATATTCGAATTTGTGATATTGTCTAATCTTACATAACATTGCAAGGCGTTCGTCAATGAATATGTAGCATGTAAAGAAACATCCAGATAACCCGATAGTTGAGGCATCAAGGCATTTCCTGTGGAGCGAACTCCCATATACGTTGTTGATACTTGAGACGAAAACTTATCAGTCCAAGTTTTGTCCCAACGAATAGATGCCTGTATGGGAGCAATATATGGCAATGTATTCACATCATTCGCAGCAATTGAACGAGCTTGGAGATTACCTGTTATAAGATTCTGTTCATCGAGTGAATATGCAATCTCGAAACTGGTCTGCACAGCCATAACATTGTCATAAGCGACTGAAAACGTCCCATTATTTTCACTTGCCCACAGTGCGAAGTTACCAATCGAACCAACAGACCCCTGCATCATGAATGAGAATTTTTCCACCGGATGATACCATAGCCGTGCCCCGACTACGATGTTTTCTCGAGGAAATTCAATAGCGGTTTTACCACTTATATATGGATTTATTCTCATCAAATCCATGAAACTGTTTTCTAAGAGTCCAGATCGCAGAAAACCACCAAGGGTAAGATTTGAATGAACTGAATAATCTGCATTGGTATGTAATGCAAAAGCTGCAAAAGTAGCACCGTTTGCATTGATGTACGATTGCAGACCACCATTCGCTTTTATGACAAAGCTCTCTTGCATATATTCGGCACTACCCAAAACATCAATCAATTGCAAACCCGCTCCCCTTAATGTATGAAATCGTAAATTTGCATCAGCACCAACAGTAAAATCGCCTATTTTTTTTGTTGCACCAATATAGCCATGAAGTAAATTGTTCGTCGCATCCTCATTGCTTTGTGATAAAGAAGATGCTCCCCAATCCCCTCCGATTTTGTATGTATAGCCACTGTAAGCCCCATGTGTTTGCACACCAATAATAAAATTCGAGCGCGTTCTTTGCATAGGATTTTGCATCGCAAACAATTCATGCGAAAAGCGATCAAATCGCATAAATGTACGAGTTTTACTTCCTCCGAAAAATATAAATTTGTCGGGTGCAATATATTCCGCATCAAGCGATGCACGAGCATTGAAATAATCAGCATTCACAAGGTGACCATTGCTTGCTTCGATACCTCCGTTTGCCTCTAAGCGATACCCACCAAGAGAAAATCCATAGCCGGCATCAATGAGTGGTGTTAGAAATTGACCAAATTCTCCTTTCACAAATCCAGTGGCAATCGGTCTGGCTAATGAATTAGTCGGTAAACCAACAGCAGGCAAACGTATAGCCGTGTGTTTTTCCAAAGAATTTAATGAATCAAGCCGCTGTTGAGTTAAATGGGGTGTCTTTTTGGGTAATTGTTTTGTTCCTCCCGGAATTTCTACAGCTTCAGTACCTTGTATAACTATCGTTGCCAATTCTACCGGATCATCTTTTGTCGGAGTTCCTTTTTGTTGGGCAAGAATCTGCGAATTATCAGCAATAATACAAGCAATCAACCACACAATCAAAGTATATATTGTTTTATTCACGATTGCCTCCTTTGTCTTGCTGAGATGTGCTGTCATTTAGGATTTGTTTCTGTGGAGGAAAATTACCTTTTTTTAAGCGACGCAATCGCGCAGCAGCGGTCTTTCCATAATCATCGTCTTTGCGAAGTTCTTGTAATGTTGCATACACATCCTTTGCGGCATCTATTTGTGTCAAATACTCATAACATTCTCCGAGTCCCAGCATGGATAAAGTAAACCAATCTTCAATACTCGAAAATTTGTCACGCGCAACAATAAATGCGGCTAATGCTTCATTATGCTTACGCTCACGCAAGTACAGTTCACCAATTCTATATTGTGATTCTGCGGCTATATACGGATTTTCTTCTCTCAATGCCAATTGCGAAAAATAGACACGTGCGCTATCAAATTTCCCCCGAACTCGCCAATACATTGCCACTCGATATGCGCTTTGATCACCAAATTCTGTGGTTGAGAATTTTGTTGCAACTTTTCTAAAACCGCGAAGTGCAGCCCCTGTATCGCCACGAGCATAAGCAATGGCACTTTTTTCAAATATAGCTTGCGCAGCACTGATAGAATCGGGATATAATTTTTCAACCACACTAAAAAGAGAATCTGCTTTGGTGGCTTCATTCATACGCAAGCGCATAAGCCCTAATTCTAGAAGACCTAAATGTGCAAAAGTATTTTTTGGATATTTTTTTACTAAATCATCCATTGATTGCTCTGCCTTCATTGTGTTGCCTGAATTGATATAGCTTTTTCCAAGATAAAACAGAGCTTCTGCTGCATTCTCTGTGTTAGGATATGTTTTTAAGTAATTTTCATATTCTTTAACAGCATCAGTAAAACGTTTACCTGAATAGAACTTATATGCTCGCATTCCATAAATTTTTTCTGCTTCGCCCGAACGTGGATTATTTTGGATAAATGCAGCAGTAACAGAATCAGCCGCATCATCTTTTCCCATGCTTTCATAACAATATTGAATGCCTATAACTGCATCACCGGCATAAGCACTTGTCGGGAATTGATCTACAACTTTTTTATATTCGCTAATGGCAGTCCCATAATTTCCTTGATTATAATAACAGTCACCAATATGATATTGGGCACGTGATAGCAGATTACTTTGAGGATATGCCTCAATAAATTTTTGAAAATCATTTATGGCTGATTCATACTGTTGCATCTGCAGACGTATCAAACCAACAGAAAACAAGGCATAATCGGCATTATCTGAACGCGGATATTTTTTTACATAAGCCCGAAATACCTCAATAGCTTTTTCTGTTTGGCCCGAACGACGGAGTGCATGACCTAATTGATAGGCAGCATAACGCCCCTCAGGACTATTCGAGGCACGCTTCGCAGCATCTTCATACGCTTGGGCAGCAGCAGCAAATTGTCTTTGTACATAATGCCCATCGCCTTTGCGAGCAAGTGCTTCCGCTGCATACACCGTTTTGGGAAACTCTTTGACTAATTGCCCGAACCACTTGCCACTTGCATCAAATCTCTGCTGACGGAAATGTGTCCATCCCAAACCATACAATGATTCTTCTCGACGATCACTTTTAGGAAAGTTATCCACGAGATCACGGTAGGAAATATCCGCATTAGAGAACATATCGCTTTTATAAAAACACTCACCAAGCCAGAACAATGCTTCATCTTGGCGAGAATCTTCACCATGTTCGGCACGAAAAGCCATGAGCGATGGAATTGCATCTTTTTCTTTACCTGCTTGCGCTAAGGCAATTCCTTCTTTCAAACGTGCTTCTGCTAGAATTGCGTCTTTCAGAGGCATGAGTTCAACTGTGCTGTTTTTTGCCAAAAATTCGGCTGACGAAAATGCTTGAGCTGCTTTCGGATATAGGCGTTCTTCTAAATAAGCGTTCCCAAGAAGTAACTGGATACGGGCTGATATAAATCCATCGGAGCTTTCTCTTTCGCCACGTTCTAATGCACGGCGCGATTCGGTGTATTTGGCATCTTCGTAATACATTTGCCCCAATTCCATAAGCACTTGTGCTAAGTATGGATAACCCGATTGGACCGACAAAGTGGACAATTCACGGTATGCTTCTTCTCGTTTATTGCTTTTCTTCCATGCTATTGTTCTATAAAGTTGTGCCGCAGATCGAACAGGTGAAACCACATCGCTTATGCTGTCAATCACTACTGTAAACAAGCCAATTGCTTTATCATAGTTTTGCTGATGCAGATATGCCCAACCGGCACCAAGTCTGGCTTGATTTGCTAAAGCTGAATGGGGGTAATCTTGTAAAAACTGACTATAAGAGACGAGCGCGTCCTCATAACGAGCCAAAAGGTTATATGCTTCACCGCGTAAGAAATTAATCTCCTCGGATGCTTGATCAGCATTGGTTTGTTTTTCATAACCTGACAGTGCACGCGCTTCATCATTGATACTGTTATTTCGAGCAGATTCGGCACTTTCGAGCACAACCAATGCAAGAGAACTTTGGCGGCGCTTTAATCTGTTTTGTGCTTCTCTGACAGCTGCTGCAACCACATTGTTACGCATGGGATAGTCTGCGCGATACTTAGAAAATGTTGCAAGTGCATTCACAGGTTCATTACTATTTTCTTGCAGAAGTCCATCATAAAACAATGCGTCATCGGCAATGGCGTTTTTGGGATATTGAGTATAACATTTCTTGTAGGATGCAGCAGCCGAATCGTATAAACCCACTTTAGCTTGTGCTACACCTCGCCAAAAAGTGCTCACAGCGGCAATGTCAAGATAAAGAGAGTCATTTCTGATATTGTATTGTGTAGAGCATGACTCTGCACTTTTTGCAAAACGATCAGCGGCTTTATCCATTTTTTGCTGCTCAAATGCAACAAATCCTCTCAAAGCATGAGCTTGCGGCACCAATGGAGAAAGAGGGCGCTCAGTCAAAAAACGAACGAGAATGTCATCTGAAGCGGTAAAATTCTTAGAAGTAGCACTTTGCAATGCCAATAATAGCTGTGCTTTATCATAAGCCGGAAAATAGTCATAATCACGTAAAGTTTCTTCCAACAGCAATCTGCTGCGAGTAAGCAAACCTCTTTCATAGACCAACCGACTCTCTTGAGTCAAGGAAGAACCGTAAAAATATCGCGTGTCTGTGATTTGCCCAAATACAGACGATACACCCATCACTATAATAAAAACGACGATAGCAATAAGGCGCACATTCTTAGATTGAATTGTCATGTGCTGAGTAAAGATTAGTGCTGCATACCTTAAAATTACGAAATTCACGGGCTTTAACAACCACATTTTTGACGTTCTTCTTTCATTATCATTATTATGAGATACTTTCTTATGGTACAAAACGGGCAACATTTCAAACCAAATGCCGTCATCGGTGTTCATAGATAAAATAATTTTACCATTTTACGATTTACATTTTTGATAGACATGATACGTTTCTCCACGCTCATCTTTTTGATTTGTTGTGCGCTTATCACCGTTCCGGCAAAGTCGCAAATTATGTTTTCTCTCCAAACCGGACTTTCTACACCAAGTGAGTTTATCAATGATGTGTACAACACTAATGTGCTGAATAATCAAGATATTAGCGGACAACTTTACCGTGATGCTACCCGATTGGGTTACAATTTTGGTGCCCGTCTCAGCATAAACTTGGAAGGAAATCTTTACTCCTATGCTTCAGCGGGCATTCATAGATTCCCCCAAACCGATATTCGCATATTCAAACCGAATAGTGATACTTTGTTAGCTACTATCTCAACTGTTCAAAATATTATTCCGATTGAAGCAGGTTGTTCTCTCTATCTACTTAAAAAATCACTAGGACTCTATATACTTGGTGGATTAACTTACAACTACATTACCAATACAACCGAGATAAAATTACCCAATGCTACTCCGCAGTTTCCTGTTGAAAAAGACCCAATCAATAATCGTGTAGGGTTCAGCGGGGGTGCAGGTATTGACATTGATGCAGGTTTGCTTGCTGCCGGATTGGAAGTACGGTACAATCTCATCAATTTTATTGGCAGGACTGCGGATGAGCAGAACAAGTCCTTTATCACATTCAATTTGATTGCAACTTTCGGCGGAAGATCGTCCAAATAATCACAACAAAGCTTTTTTTTTCAATATCTTACACAATTCACCTAAACTCACTTCTGTCCTACTAATTTATATTGTATCATCATAGTCTATGGTTATTCCAACAACTTAACATATTTTTGAAGACTTTTTTCGATAACAAACTCCACTAAGAGGATCATAATGGCTAAAAAGGGTGCAAGACTCATCATAACGTTAGAATGCACAGAAGCTAAAGCTGAAGGCAAGCCGGCATCACGTTATACGACAATGAAAAACAAACAAAATCATCCCGAGCGTTTGGAAATGAAGAAGTATAACCCATTTCTTCGTCGTCATACCGTACATCGCGAAACACGCTAAGCTAAAGAAATTCGTCAAAAAAAGCGTTCACATCATTGTGGACGCTTTTTTTATGTATTCAGATGAACTTTGTCAGTGTAATTTTATTTGTATCTCATCATGATACACATCATTTTTGCCATGACGACCAAAACTTTGATTGAAGGACTCAATGAATAATTATCCCCAAAACCCCATCCGTGTACTACTTTCGGTATGTCTATTATCCATAGTATTATACACATTTTCTTCAATAGCACAAGAGAACAAAACAACCGATGCAGAGCAATTGGTTTCTGCACTCAAGAAGAAACTATCAGCCATCAAAGACTTTCAAGTAGATCTCGGTATTACTATTGAGCTTGAATATCTCAATATTCCTGATGCAAAAGCTCAGTACTTCTTTAAAGCTCCAAATAAATCTCGCATTGTCTCAGAAGGTTTTGGACTATTACCCAAACAGGGCATCGGATTGCCAACAAATGATATACTCAATGTTGCCCACACAGCGCTAATCAGTGGTACCGAGGTATATGAGGGCAAGAAACTGACTAAAGTAAAGATAATCCCCACCGATGAATCATCAGATATTATACTTTCAACTTTATGGATCGAAGAGAAATCACTTTTGATTTACAAGGTTTCTACAAGCACACGTAAAGGTACCTTAGATATGGTATTCAGTTATGCAACGCCGGAGCAAAAATACGGATTGCCCAAATCAACAATTGTACAATTTGTCTTGCCTCAGTTTGCATTACCAAAATCATTGACAGGCGATTTACAAAAGAACAACCGTGCTCAAAAGGACATGAAAAAAGATGTTAAAGGCAAAGCCATTGTCAAATATTCCAACTATAAAATTAATAAAGGTTTACGAGACGACGTTTTTACCGAAAAGATAAACAATTAATCATAGAACTACGAATAATGCGTATTTTTTCTCCCGTCATACTTTATGTTTCTTTATTCTCACTTGTAGGATTATGTTCTTGCACAACGGACTCACAACGAACATCAACGCTATATACAATTCCTCAAAAAGACACTTTACTCTTCACCTCCAAAGCATTTAATCTATCTTTACCATCATGCAAAGAGGACAGCAACAACTGCGCGACGGTATCAATACGTTGGGTTGAAGTGCAAAAACCGAATGTAAATACAAGGACAAATCTATCCAATAAGCGTGTAATACCATTCATAAATTCTGCTGTTCATAAAGCAATACTGGAAAATTTGCGATGGGATGTAACGAACTTTCAAGACAATGATAGCGCTTCTATGGAATCTTTGGCGAAAGCATTCCTCAATGATTATCTTCGCGACAGATCGGAAGCCAATAACACAGACCCGATTCCATGGAACTGCTCAATTGAAGTAAGTGTCGAACACAACACACAACACTTCATTGCATTGCGCTCATCATCCTATATTTATACCGGTGGTGCCCATCCATTGCAAACCACGAATTATTATGTCATAGCAACACACAATCCACGATTTCTTACATTGCAGGATATGGTGAAAGACACAGCCAATTTAAGGACAATCGTCGAAATGGAATTACGAAGAATGTATGATATTCCTATTCATCATGATCTTAGAAACCATGGATTTATGCTGTCTGAGAACAGTTTACCTTTAACTTCCAACTTCGCTTTCACGCGCAATGGACTGACCTTAGTCTATAATCCTTATGACATATCCCCCTATTCGATGGGAATGCATACCATACAATTGCCTTATCAAGCTCTTGCAGGATTATTGCGAAGAGATATTGCCCAATCAGTTCGATAACAAAGTGAACTTCACGAGAAAAGTATTTCTTTCTCGGACGAGTAATTACCTATTTTTGTATTTAAACTTTCAATACAATAAGGAAACACAATAATGCTGACATATCAAAATGCCGGAGTCAATGTTGCAGCCGGTGAAGAAACAGTTGATAGAATTAAACCTCTTGTTCGTTCAACTTTTACTCCCGGAGTCATGACCGATATTGGTCTTTTCGGAGCATGTTTTGATGCACGTTTCCCGGGTTATGATCATCCTATCTTAGTATCAAGCACAGATGGTGTGGGAACAAAGCTTAAACTGGCTTTTATGAGTCATACCCATCATACTGTTGGTCATTGTCTGGTGAATCACTGTGTGAATGATATACTTGCATGTGGTGCAAAACCACTTTATTTCCTTGATTATTTTGCGACAGGAGTTCTTAATCCGGATGTTGCCGAAAAAGTAATCACCGGCTTGGTCAACGGTTGCCTTGAAAACTCATGTTCGCTTATTGGCGGAGAAACAGCAGAAATGCCATCCATGTACCAAGAAGGAGAATATGATATTGCAGGAACAATTGTCGGGGTTGTGGACAAAAAAAATATTCTTAATGGTTCACGTGTACAAATTGGTGATGTACTTATCGGTTTGCCCTCGTCCGGCTTGCACACAAATGGCTATTCTTTGGCAAGGGCTGCCCTTTTCCCCAAATACTCTCATGATATGTACAGCGATGAATTAGGCATGACCTTGGGGGAAGCATTATTGGCAATTCACCGTTCATACCTCACACAATGCTTGCCACTTATTGAAAATCACACAGCCCATGCACTTTCACATATCACCGGCGGAGGCATCATCGGTAATACAAAACGTGTGCTCCGTGAAGGTATGGGACTCAATATTGATTGGAATGCATGGACCCTCCCGCCTATCTTTTCTATGATTCAACAAGCAGGAAATGTACCCATTGATTCTATGCGTGAAGCATTTAATTTGGGCATCGGAATGATAATAGTTTGTGATAAAAATGATGCAGATACGGTACTTCATACTTTACACCATGAAAATCCTATTATCATGGGTGAAATTATAGCACAATAAAACAGATGAAAATACTGAGCAATTTACTCCGCACAATAATTCCTGTCAGTATTCATGGGAATGCGGACATTGTTGTTATGTCCATTGAGCATGATTCTCGAAAATGTATTGCACATTCTTTGTTTATTGCAATAAAAGGAACAACCAATGATGGGCATCGCTATATTGAAACTGCCATTGATAATGGAGCAAGTTCAATTTTCTGCGAATATTTACCGGAATTTCTTCATGAAAATGTGACGTATATTATAGTGCACAATTGTCGTGAATCCGCAGCGGATATTGCCCATGAATTTTATGATAACCCTTCAAGAAAATTAAAAATCATTGGTGTGACCGGCACAAATGGTAAAACGTCTATTACCTTTATTTTAAGAAGTTTACTTGAATCATCAGGTTTTCAATGCGGCATAATTGGTACAACAGGTAATTATATTGGCAATCGTTATATACCCACTTCATACACAACCCCTGAGGCTCCCGAATTAGTCAAATTACTGCATGAAATGGTGTCGGAAGGAATTGATTATGTATGTATGGAAGTCAGTTCACATGCTCTTGTGATGCAGAGAGTAAGAGGAGTTTATTTTACGGCGGCACTGTTTACGAATCTCACACATGATCACCTTGATTTTCATGGAAGTATGCAAGAATATGCAAAAGCGAAGAAGATTTTGTTTGACATGCTTTCGACTGATGCAATTGCAGTAGTGAACTCCGATAGTGAGTACGCCAAGGTTATGATTAAAGACACAAAGGCAAAGACATTTTTCGTTGGGATGGAACATAATTGTGATACGCATATTCATTCCGTTTATACCGCTTTATCAGGTTCTGATTTTTCATTGACTTTTGGCGCAAAACATCGTAAACGTGTAGATGCAGCTTTTTCTATGCCGCTTGTCGGTTTTTTTAATATTGAGAATGCTGCACTGTGTATTGCTCTGGCTTTTGAATTAGGCATAGAGTGTCAGTATATCCAAGAAATTGCTCCAACCTTGCGCGGTGCACCGGGGCGTATGGAATCGCTTGCCATACCATCAGGTGCCATTGCAATTATTGATTATGCACATACACCAGATGCATTAGAAAAAGTGTTACATTCATGCCGTCATATTTTACAAACGCTAACAAAAAACACGGGAAAGATAATAACGGTCTTTGGTTGCGGTGGCGATCGGGATAAAGAAAAAAGACCTCTTATGGGCAATATTGCATCACAATTATCCGATTATGTGATTATAACAAACGATAATCCGAGAACGGAATTACCGGAAACCATTGCCGATGATATTTTGAAAGGCTTTACAAGAATGTTGCCTACAGAAATTATTATTGATCGCAAACGTGCCGTGTACTTTGCTTTATCTGTGGCATCTTATGGCGATATTATTCTGATTGCCGGTAAAGGACATGAAAGTACACAAATTATCGGTACAATCCATTATCACAGTAATGATAGCGAAATTGTAAAAGAATATATACTCAATTCATCGTTATCTTCGCCGCAATCTACAATTATTCAAAGGAACTCATAATAATGTCAACAATAAAAAAATTAGAAAAGGCGGCGATAATTATGGCGGGCGGCTCCGGTGCTCGTTTGTGGCCCCGCAGCGGTGAAAAAATGCCCAAACAGTTCATACATCTTTTGGGCGATGGCACTATGATTCAAAATTCTGTCATGCGGTTGTTGCCTTATTTTGCACCGGAAGAAATATTCATCACAACTTTGCCACATTACATACAGTTTTTGAAGGACCAATTACCGCTGATTCCGATTGAAAATATCATTACCGAACCGTTTGGGAGAAATACGGCACCGTGTATAGCATTAGCAGCTACCATCATCGCACAAAGAACCGAACCCGATGCGATTATCACCGTCTTGCCATCAGACCACATTATCAGCAATGTAAGAGAATTTCATCAAACAATAGAAATAATGGGTAACTGTGCATCAGACACACCCGCCATCGTCGTATTGGGGATGGAAGCTCAACGCGCCGAAACACATTATGGCTATATGCAATGGACTGATGACCAAGGCAGCATAAGCAATGATCATTATTGGCGAGGAATACGCAAAGTCACAACCTTTGCAGAAAAACCGGATGCTCAAACCGCTCAAAATTTTTGCGATGATGGTAATTTTCTTTGGAACACCGGTATCTTTTCCGCTACACTTTCCACTCTTCTCGAATCATTAAATCTACATTTACCTGAACACATGCCCCTGTTTCGTATTATCGAACCGCATTGGGGCAAATCCTCATATATGCCTACATTAGAGTTTATCTATCGGCAAATGCGCCCCGTTTCTATTGACCACAGTGTTATGGAACATGCGCAAAACATTCTCACCATCACAGGAACTTTCATGTGGAGCGATATCGGCTCTTGGGACGAATACTACCGCCTCTCAATGAAAGATGCAAAACAAAATGTTATGGAAGGTGATGTCATTGCCATTGACTCAACGCGTTGTCTGGTTAATGCATCTCAAAAACTTATAGCATTAGTTGATGTCCAAGACATCGCTGTTGTGGATTCCGGTGAAGCATTGCTTATTTGCAAACGCGGTTCAACCAACAGAGTTAAGGAATTGGTAGATTATTTGCGGAGGAAGCAGATAACGAAGTATTTGTAAAACAGTTAATGCATCTTATGTATAAACTCATGCAATTTTTCTTTACTGCAACAATATTCATAATTCTCTGTTCTGTAAAAAGTTATGGATGTGTTTTTCTTACTGAAACCGAAGAGGAAGATACACTTACCTTTTACCCACGTATTCTTTCAATGAGCGACAGCTCCTTTTCCGAGTATGCACAAAATCCTCTGACAGACACAGCAACCTTTCTCAGTGTTGTCAATGAACAAAAAAATATTTCTTTATCGGATAGTTCCATATCAGATTCCTTTTCTGGTATCGCTTCCTACTATGCCGATCGCTTTCAAGGAAGGCGCACCTCATGCGGTGAAATATATTGCCATGACAGCTTAACCGCAGCCCATCGTTCCTTACCATTCGGTACCTTACTTTATGTACAAAACACCTCAAATGGCAAAGCTGTCATAGTGCGCGTCAATGACCGTGGACCATTCAAGCCCGGACGCTGCATTGATGTTTCAAAACGTGCTGCCCATGAATTAGGCATCATAGGCAAAGGAACGGGCACGATACAAGCCCATATCATCACACCATCATTCAAAAAAGAACAAACAGAAGATGAAAACAATCAACAAACACAATCATCATCGCTCTATTATGATGAATAAATCGTCGTACAAAATGCCACGCAAAGCTCCAAACAATTAGTCTCTCCTTCCCACAACATACACATAATCGCCAAGTATGGAAAAATTGCATTATCAAAATATTTTCCCTTTTGGGTAATAAACAAGCAACACTTTGTAATACCAATTTATATTTGCATTTATTAATTGTAGCAAACCACGACAATTGTAGCAAGATAAATGATTATATTCGCACAAATGATTGTATAATTATATTCACAGAGGTTGCTATGCGTTTCTGCATTTTGGTTTTTATTGTTGTGCTGTTTGCACACTTTTCGCTCTTTGCACAATGGACAAAAATACAAGGGATCTACGGCGGCAATGTCAGTTGTATGGTGTCTCAAGAGAATTTCCTTTTTGTAGGTACTTCCGGTGATGGAATGTATCGTAGTTCTAATAAAGGAAAAAATTGGGAAAAAGCAGGTTTGGAATATAGTACAATTATCTCACTCGTTAGTGATAGTGAGTATTTGTATGCAGGTACAAAGAATGGTGTGTATCGCAGTTCAGATAAAGGGCTTACATGGGGAATAGCAAATTATGGTATAGAGAATTTAGATATTACTGCCCTTGCTGTTGATAATCAATATATTTATGCAGGTACAAAGAATGGCGCATATCGCAGTTTGGACAAAGGGCTTACTTGGGAAAATGCAGGCTTGAAAATTACAGTAAATCAAGAAACATCTGTTCATTCACTAATCATGAATGGTCAATACGTTTATGCCGCTACAAATAAAGGCATCTATCGTAGCTCTGATAAAGGGAATAATTGGGAAAATATCGGCATGAAAATAGATGTTAATGCTCTTGTTTTCAAGGAAAATAAACTTTATGCTGGAACAGTCAATTATGGTATATATGTTAGCACAGATAGTGGCAGCACTTGGGAAACAACCGATTTGAGATATGAAGAAATTACTTCATTAGTTGCTGATGGTGATAACATCTATGCAAGCACAAAACGTAATGGTATCTTTCATAGTTACGATAAAGGAAAAAGTTGGGAAAGTATCTATTCGAATACGACAATTGTTCGTGCACTCCTTGTTGAAGGCGAATATCTGTATGCAGGAACTGAAGGTGTTGGTGTGTATCGCAGTTCAAATAGGGGACAAAATTGGGAAGAAACCAATACAGGATTGGCAGATATTGCTACTTATGATTTCGCCCATAATGATGATTATTTATATATGGGAACTTCAGCGGGTGTGTATCGTAGCTCGGATGAGGGTAGCACATGGACATTAACAAATAAAGGGTTGAGCAACACGAATGTTCATAAACTCGCCATTAATGATCAATATATTTATACCGGAACCACTGATAAAGGGATCTATCGCAGTTCCGACAAAGGCAGCACTTGGGAAGCCACTAATTTAAATAGTGGAAATGTGTATGATATCACAATTGGCAATCAATATATGTATGCAGGTTTGGGTGTGCGCATGTATGGCAGTTCCGACAATGGAAAGAATTGGCAAGATTTAGGTCTGAATAGTTCATCATTGATTAACGATATCACACTATATAACGAATATGTGTATGTAGCTACTGGCAGTGAGGGTGTCCAACGTGCTTCCATCAATAGCAATACATGGGAAGCAATGAATCAGGGTCTGGCAAATCGCAATATAAGGGCTCTTGCGAGTGATGAGAAATATATCTATGCAGGAACTACGACAGGAGTGTATCGCAGCTCCGATATGGGTCAAAATTGGCAAATTACAACAGGTTGGGTAAATGAAAAGATTACTACGCTAGTCATTAATGGGGATTATATATATGCCGGAACTTTAACAGATGGTGTGTATCGTAGTTCTGATAAGGGAAATAGTTGGGAAGCAATCAATCAGGGTTTCTACAATCAAATTATTTTTATGCTCAGGACCGATAATAAATTTATATATGCCGGAACAAGTAACAGCGTTTGGAAATTAGACCTCAATTCTCTGACTTCTATTGATAAACAAGAAGATACACTGCCACAACTTTCTTTTGATATAACTCCTAATCCTGCGAATGATAATGTGCTTTTCTCAATTCATCAAAATTCGTTACCTGCGATGATAGAAATATTCTCTTCACAAGGTGAAAAAATATTCGAGTATTCACTTCAAAATACTTCGTATCACTATAGCACCGATAATATTCCATCAGGAATGTATTATTGTATTGTACGTTCGGAAAATCATACTATAAGAAAAACACTTTCTGTGATAAAATAATCAGACTCTATATCTGCAAGAAAAAAATAAAGGGGCGTAATTCAATATTACTCCCCTTATCTCTTGTTAGTTTAACGTTGTTTACTATATTTCATATTCCTGTAAAACTTGTTTTATGTCATGCCAACTAAATCCCTGTCTTTGTAAAAATCCCATTAGTGCAGTTTTTCTTTTTTCGGGCGTGCGTGATTGGAGGGCACGAAGTTTTTTTTCGGCGGCTTGTTTGCATAGTTCTCTTGTGTCGATAGTCGGTGCAAATTCTTGCAGAACTTTTTCAATGATGGTTTTGGGAATAAATCGTTTGGTTAATTCTATGCGCAATCTGTTATTTGCGGCTTTTTTCCTTTGGCTGTATTCGCGGATAAATGTTTGTGCATAGCGTGTGTCGTCGAGATAATCAAATTCGTGGAGAAATGCAATGCAGTATTCGATTTCTTCGGGAGTATATCCCTTTTTGTGCATGGCTTGCCGCACTTGCCCGACGGTACGCGGTTTGTAGGTTGCATAATTGAGTGCTTTTTGTTTTATATCATAGCGGCGATTGTCTGCATGGAGCTTTTGGGCTAATTCTTCTGTTAGATTCATTCCCTTGCGCAGCCCATGAACGGTGGCAATGTCTATGGAGCATCCCAGATAAAATTCGCCATTGACAAATATGGAACAGCGCGAGGTACGCTTTTGAACCATAATCGCCGTGATGATGCCGTGAGATGTACGCATACCGCATTATCAAATATAGGCTTCCAAATCTGCAATGGATTCCACCATGACCGCGCGTGCTTTTGAACCGTCGAAAGGTCCGACGATGCCGGCAGCTTCAAGTTCGTCCATGATGCGCGCCGCACGAGCATATCCCACTTTGAGTCGTCTTTGGAGCAATGAAACCGAGCCTTGTTGATGGGTAACGACGATTGCCGCAGCATCAGCGAAAAGAGCATCACGTCCTGCCGAAAGATCAATGTCGGAACCACCCGAATCGGTATTTTTCTCAACGACACTTGGCAACATATACGGATTGGCATAGCCATCTTGGTCTGCAATGAAGTTACAAATTGCTTCTACTTCATCGGTGCTGAGGAATGAGTTTTGTAAGCGTATGGGCTTAGGTGAGCCGCCGGGTAAAAAGAGCATATCACCATTGCCGAGAAGCTGGTCTGCGCCATTCATATCAAGAATAGTGCGTGAGTCTATCTTACTTGCAACCTGATAGGCAACTCTGGCAGGGAAATTAGCTTTGATATATCCTGTAATGACATTGACGCTGGGTCTTTGGGTTGCGACGATTAAGTGAATACCGATAGCACGCGCCAATTGAGCTAATCGAGCGATGGGTTCTTCCACTTCTTTGGCTGCTGTCATCATGAGGTCAGCCAATTCATCAATGACCACAACGATATAAGGCATTTGGCGATGCACATATTTGGTGGTGTCTTTGTATTTACCTTCCTCAACCTTTTTGTTATAGTCCACAATATTCCTTTGTCCGACGGAGGCAAGAATGTCATAGCGTCGTTCCATTTCAGCCACCAATGATTTGAGCATCAAGACAGCATTAGCAGGATTGGTGATAATGCGCTCGTCCACATCGGGGCATATAGCAAGGAAATGTTTTTCCAAAGCACTGTAAAATGACATTTCCACTTTTTTGGGATCAATGAATACCAATTTGAGGTTTTTGGGATGCATTTTATAGAGCAAGGATGCAATCATGGTATTGACCCCGACACTCTTGCCCGCACCTGTAGCACCTGCGATGAGAAGGTGAGGCATTTTTGCTAAATCGGCAATATAGACTTCGCCACTGATTGTTTTGCCGAGAGCTAATGGCAAACGATGCTCGCTGTCATTGAACTTGGGATTATTAATGATGCTGCGGAAAAATATGGTGGTGGGATTGTGATTGGGTATTTCAATACCGACCGTTCCTTTGCCCGGAATGGGGGCGATGATACGAATGCCTCGTGCTTTCAAAGCCAAAGCCATATCATCGGATAAACTTTCTATTTGGGAGATTTTGATGCCCGCAGCAGGGACAAATTCATACTGTGTGACGACAGGTCCCGGGGTGACTTCCAAGTTTTCAATGGTGATTTTAAATGTGCTGAGTTTTTCTTGGAGTAAACGTGCATTCATCGCTAATTCGGCTTCATCAATTTCCGTATTTACTGACGGCGGTTCAGCCAAGAGATCCAATCCGGGTGGTGTATAATCCAATTCTTTGTCAAAATCATCTTCAAAAATCGGCTCAACCACTTCTTGCGTTTGCAAAATGGGGCTGTCTTGCACAGTAACCACCAAAGAAGGTTTATCCTGCGACGGCACGAGAGGCATATCAGCACTCTCATCGAAGGTTTCACCATAGGATATATCATGATGGTCTTGCATAAAGTCATCACTG
>JAFLBY010000033.1 GCA_017302855.1 Candidatus Kapaibacterium sp. | reverse complement strand
TATCGGTTGAACAGGAATCAACAACAACTATATGTTCATGGGGAACATGGTTTGTTTCAATCAAGGATTGAAGACACTGACGCAACAAATCTGCAGTGTTGTATGATATAATACCCACTCCGAGTACGGTTTCTGCTTTTGTTTTTGTATCCACAAAGATAGAGAATGGGAAAAACAAAAAAAGCCGCTTACAATCATGAAACGGCTTTCATTACTAAAGTTTCGTCGGGGTGAGAGGATTCGAACCTCCGACCTCCTCGTCCCGAACGAGGCGCTCTACCGGGCTGAGCCACACCCCGAAACTTGAAGTGCAAAAATAACCGATTCTTCCAATTTTGACAAATGTACAGCACTTTGAAGGGCAGAGTTCTGGTCAAATCAGATACAATGAATAACTTTTCACGTACCGATAATTGTGAATTCAGAAAAAAAGCCCGATATTGCGAATCTGAAAAAGACTACTTTCAGATTAGTTCCATATATATAAAGGAAACACAATGATACTTTTCAAATCAAAATCTATGCGTTTGTCTGTTTCGATAGCATCCGTATTGTTGCTGATGAGTTTTGTGTTCTCTAATAAAGTGAGCATTACTGCTCATGATATTTCAGCTCAAAAAGAGATTGTTCCGACAAAACCGGAGCCATTGTTTACCGATGCAGAACATGATTTTGTCCAAGTAGGAGAAGCATCATGGTATGGGGCAGAATTTCACAATCGCCCTACAGCAAGTGGCGAAATGTTTGACATGAATGGCTTGACCGCTGCTCACAAGACATTACCGTTCGGAAGCTTAGTTGTTGTTACTAATAATGTTACAGGTAACTCAGTCTTGGTAAAAATCAATGACAGAGGTCCCTTTGTCCGCAAACGCATTATTGATCTTTCTCAAAAAGCAGCATCAATTCTTGGCGGTTCGCTATTTAAGATTCAAATAGAAGCTTACACTCCCGGCTCATTTGCCTCAGCTGACGAAAACGATAAAGTATTGGTTTTCTCTGATAAGTCAGAAGCTCTGTTAGTCAACAATTCTTCTACGCGGGACATAGAAACGCATGCAAACTTCGGTGTTGCAATGGCAAGACTTTCGCAATTATCCAAAGCAAATGAACACAAGAAGTATTCGCTGAAACCAATGTGGCAAGACAATGGTTCACGTGATGTTGTCCGATATGTCATTACGACTATAGAAACTTCACAACCGACATTGCCGGAATTGTTCTAACATACCTATTTTCAAACAAGAAGGGGTACCACGTTTAGTGAGTACCCTTTTCTTTTGTCGAATCTCTCAACGATTGTCTTTCTTCATACGTTTCTAATTTTTTCGTAATTTGCACTTTCATTCAATCCACACTTACATTCATGAAAATTTCATTGATACGTACAATCGTACTTGGCTCAGTACTTTGCACCTTGACTTTATTGCAAAGTTTTCAATGTGCCTCACCCAACATGACCAATGGTCGTGAGTCATATCGTAAAAAAGATTACTCCAACACTATCAAGCTCATGCAACTTGAGGTAGAGAAAAATCCCCAAAACGCTGAAGCGTGGTACTATCTTGGTGCTGCCCAACGAAACATAAATGACTATCAAAGTGCTGTCACCTCCATGACGAAAGCTCTTGATAATGCCCAAGATTTGCCAATCAAAAAAGACATTTTGATTGAGCAATACAATTTATGGGTAGCTATTTATAATGAGGCGGCAAGTTTAACAACCTCTATTCAACTTGGTAAATCCAAAGATGCCAAACAGCTCAGTAACCTTGTGAATATGTGTATTGCTCTGCGTCCGGAAGATTACAATGTATATTCATGGCTCGGTGGGGCTTATGAAATGATTGCAGACACGTCGTCTGCTTTAACGACATATTCTAAGTTTATGGATGCTGATGCGAGCGCACTGCAATTTGCAAAATCAAAATCGGTGTATATGAAACAATCACGCGAAGATGTGTTGTCAAAATTAGGTAAACCAATTAAAACAAAAGGTTTTAAGTCAGGAAAAGACTCTATCGTCTATGATTTGTTCACTGTCGGCAATGACAAAGTCCACATCCTGAGCGAAGAACAAAAAAACAAGACATTTGCAGTGCAAGGCTGGAGAATCAATCTGCCGACAAATCGGGCAGATGGCGAAGCCGAAAGAGCTTACACCATGGATATTGCTCCTTACACGGCGACAACCAATATCTATTACAGAAAAAAAGATTTTAACAAAGCGTTGGAATTTATCGAAAAAGCTACCATTCTAACACCTGATGATCCACAAATAAGTAATTTCAAATTACAGATTTATGATAATCTTGGGCGAAGCAATGAAGTGCTGAAAACTTTGGAAGAATTGGTCAAAGCCGAGCCTAACAATAAAGTAGTTCTTACCCAATACGCTTCCGGTTTGTCGAAAGCAAAAAAACAAGAAGAAGCAATCAAATATTATGAAAAAGCATTAAGCATAGACCCGAATTATGATATCGCTTTATATAATATTGCAGCCGAATACAAGAACAAAGCAAGTGAAATACAAAAAACCGAAAAAGAAAAGCGTGAAAAAGATGCTAAATACAAAGAAAACGAAAGTATGTATTTCCCTATCTTATCCAAATCAGCAGAGTATTTTTCACGCTACAAGAATCTGCCGGAGCATCGTCGTGATTTTTCACTATTAGTCCAACTTTCTAATATTTACGAAGTTACACGTGACATTACGAAGCTTAAACTTACAATAGCTGATCTTGAATCAATTGAACCGGAACACAAAACCAATCCGACTTACTACGAAATTATGGGCGGCATCTATTTGCGTCAAGGTCAGAAGGACAAATCGAAAAACGCTTATGATACAGCCGATAAGATACGCGGCAAATAATTTTCCTCATTTATTTTTTGGAGCACAACACTCATGGCTGACAACATGGACCAGCAAGAACAAACACAACAAATCAGTATTGAACTCGGAGACCGTGAAGCAGAAGGTATCTATTCTAATCTTGCTATCATATCTCATTCACCCGCTGAATTCGTTATTGATTTTACTCGTATTTTACCCAATGTACCGAAAGCAAAAGTATATTCTCGTATCATCATGACTCCGCAACATGCTAAAATGCTCATGAATGCTTTATCGGAAAATATCCGTCGTTTTGAAGCTCAAAACGGTGCCATTGCTGACGGTAATGACCCACTTTATGCGGCAGCGTCAAATAGTATTCACTAATATTTGATTCAACCTTGTAGTTTTGTAGCCATATCGTCGAAACGGTATGGCTTTTTTTATGCTCAAACAAAAGTTTTGTTAAGTAGTACAATCAGCTATATCGTTGAAAATCGAGATAATCAATCCGGTCAATCACTTTATTCTTGGTATTTTTTGAAGGGTAACATCATGCATGCAGGTAATTTTGTTTTGACTTTACACACCCATCTGCCATACGTACTAAATCACGGCGTTTGGCCCCATGGCAGTGATTGGTTATGCGAAGCAGTCGCAGAATGTTACATTCCTTTACTCAATGCGGTCCAAGATTTGGCGCATGAGGGCATCGCTGCAAATATCACCTTCGATATTTCGCCGGTAAATTGCGAACAGTTGGCTGACCCTGCTTTCCGTACTTTATTTGAAGACTATTGTCGCAATAAACAAAAACTTGCGCGTGAAGATGCCGCTTACTTTCTTAAACACAGACATGAAGCTCATCAAATATATCTGGCGCAATATTGGGAACAATGGTATGGGCAAAGGCTTAAAGATTTTACCGAGCGTCATTACTCCAATATGATTACCTCATTGAAAACATTGCAAGATAATGGGTTAATCGAAATCATTACTTGTGGTGCAACTCATGGCTATTTTGCTTTAATCGGTGACGACCGCTATATTCGCTTACAAATAAAAGCTGCTATCGAAAATTATGAAAAACACTTCGGTAAAAAACCTCGCGGTATCTGGTTGCCCGAATGTGCGTACAGACCGGCATACCATTGGCAAACCTTCATTCCATCATCCAATGATTACAATCAACCTCGCCACAGACCGGGTATTGAAGAGATTGTTGCAGAATTTGGATTAGAATATTTCTTTGCAGATCAACATCTGGCTCAACATCAAGCACCGCTTGGTGTGCTCGACAATAATGATCAATTCATATCACTTTCATCACCGGATATACATCAACATCGTCCCTATTTTAGCAGAAGCCCAATGCAGCCGGTTCATATTCAATCAGTTTCTACATTATCAGGCAAAACGGCTGTTATGTATGCACGTCATCAAAAAGTGGCTATGCAAGTTTGGAGTGGCGATTCCGGCTATCCCGGAGATCCTGCGTATTTAGACTTTCACAAAAAACATTGGTCATCCGGCTTACGATATTGGCGCGTAACAGATAATAAAGCCGATATGATGTATAAATTGCTCTATGTGCCCGAGTGGATCGAAAAAAAAGCTGAAATGCACGCCTTTCATTTTGTCAAATCAGTAGAACAAACAGTAACATCATGGGCGGCAACAACTGGAAAATTTGCCACACTTTGTACACCATTCGACACAGAATTATTCGGACACTGGTGGTTCGAAGGACCACAATTTCTTAAAGCTGTTTTACGAGGCTTACATTATTCGCCGTATGTGAACACGACAACTGCATCACAACAATTAGACCTTGTTCGACCACGATCCGTTTCAGCCACAATCGAAGGAAGTTGGGGCAGAAATGGCAACCATGAAGTGTGGATGGGCAATGATACAAAATGGACATGGGAGATAATATATCGTGATGAAATTGCTTTGTCGGCTCTCATGGATAAAGTGAAATCTTCGCCTAAAAATGCAGCGCTCGAAAGAATAGTAAAACAAGCCATACGGGAATTAATGCTCTTGCACTCATCCGATTGGCAATTCCTAATTTCAACAGTGTCTGCAAAAGATTATGCAGAAATGCGTTTTTCTTTTCATCATTCCGATTTTACTCTCTTATGTGAAATGGCTGAGAAATATATTGGTACAAAAAAACGCTTATCCAAAGCCGATAAAGAATTTATTGAAGATATAGAAAAGAAAAACAATGTGTTTCCGGAAATATCTCTTGATTGGGTGTAAAATATTTCTTGAAGAACATTTTGTGAGGATAAAAGTAAACAGACATGACATTTCGTAAAATATTATACATAGATTTAGATGGCACATTGATTCAAACAGACACCTTGTGGGAATCTGCCTTATTACATTGGAAGCTGACTATTTTTGCACCTTTACTGTGGATATTTTGGCTTAGAAAAGGCAAATCATATCTCAAACACAACATAGCAGAAAACGCAATACCTGACGCATCTGTATTGCCTTACAATAATGAGGTAATAAGTGTAATCAATAATCATAAAAGCAATGGTGGCTTAGTCTATTTGGCAACAGCAGCCAATCACAAAGTGGCACAAACAATCGCTGATTATCTGGGAATATTTGACGGTGTCTTGGCTTCATCTCCCCATCACAATCTTTCACGTCACAATAAAGCGGATGAATTATTGCGCCATGCTCACGGAGAGTTTGATTATATCGGCAATAGTAGCGATGATATTCCTGTATGGGAAAAATCAGGCAGAATTGCTTTGGTGGGTAAAAAATCTCTCATTCCCTCTTCACTTTCTCATATTCCTATAATTTTTCATGCAGATAATTCCGTTTCATCGTTTCATGCAATCATAAAAGCATTAAGAGTCTATCAATGGGTAAAAAATCTCTTATTATTTTTACCATTAATCTTGGCACATCGTTTTGGGGATATACCACTTTTTATTCAGGGTGTTATTGCTTTTTTCTGCTTTTCATTTTGCGCCTCATCAATTTATATTCTTAATGACCTTCTTGACATCGAAAATGACCGACATCATATTCGAAAAAAGAATAGACCTTTTGCAGCAGGCATACTTTCCATTCCCTTAGGGTTAGTGTTGATTCCTTTATTGCTTGCAACAGCTTTTTTTTCCGCTCTTCATTATCTTCCGATCGGATTTGTGTTTGCATTGCTTTGTTACCTTATTGTTACAGTATCTTATTCATTCGGCTTAAAAAAAACACCGGTATTGGATGTTATTATATTGGCAGGACTTTATACTTTCAGAGTACTCTCGGGCGGCATTGGCTTAAATATCCGCATAAGTCCATGGCTGTTAATGATATCAATATTTTTATTTTTAAGCTTAGCTTTTGTAAAACGTTATGCTGAAATCATAAGCATGGAGAAAAAAGAGCAGCATCAAGCCAAAGGTCGTGGCTACCGCACTGAAGATAAGCCGATATTGGGCATGACCGGCGTTGCGTCGGGCATCGTTTCTGTGCTGGTATTTGTACAATATCTTCGAAGCAATGAAGTAGTGCATCTTTACCATAATTCTCATTTATTGTGGCTTGTTCCGCCATTGTTTCTGTATTGGATTGCACATGTATGGTTTATTGCAAATCGTAATCAAATGCATGATGACCCTATTATTTTTGCAGCAAAAGATAAAACAAGTTATTTGGTTTTTGGTATTATTTCTATAATTATTCTTTTGGCAATGTCTCATCTAAATATTCCACGTCCATGGTAAATTTTTCTTCTTGGGGTAATTATCCTATTGTGGAACATTCATCCATACAATCCTATATATGGAGACATGACATTCCATCATTCGCCGATTCGGGTTCATATCTTCCCTATGGTTTGGGTAGAAGTTATGGCGATAGCTGTCTCAATGACAGTAATATACTTATCCACACTGTTCAACTGAATAAATTTATTTCCTTTGATGCAACAACAGGTATATTACATTGTGAATCGGGAGTATCTTTAGAACATATATTACATGAATTTGCGCCACGGGGTTGGTTTTTACCAGTTACACCCGGAACCAAATATATAACCGTCGGAGGTGCTGTTGCCAATGATGTGCATGGAAAAAATCATCATCGCCGAGGTACATTCGGTGCTCATGTGAAAGCTTTGACACTTCTTCGTTCCGATGGCAAACAATATTATTGTACACCCACTGAAAATAAAGAATTATTTTCTGCAACAATAGGCGGCATGGGACTCACGGGACTTATCACGGATATTGCATTTCAATTGCTGCCGATTGAAAGTACATATATTGATAATCATTCCACAAAATTTTCATGCGTGGATGATTTTTTTGAATTGTGCGAAGATTCGGAAGATGAATTTGAATACACAGTAGCGTGGATTGATTGTCTTGCTACAGGAAAAAATTTGGGCAGAGGACATTATTATCGCGGTAATCATTCGAAAAAGAAAAGAAGAAATATTTCAAAAAAACCTATTGGCATTATACCGTTTTTTGCTCCGGAATTTGTGCTTAATCCATTATCAATAAGAGCTTTTAATACTGCCTATTACAATAAACAATTCGGCACAACTATAAAAAACACTGTGCATTATGAACCATTCTTTTATCCCTTGGATATTGTGCATCAGTGGAATAAATTGTATGGCAGACGCGGTTTTTTACAATATCAATGTGTTGTTCCATTAGCTGACGGTTCTGATGCGATTAAAGAAATGTTAGCACGTGTGGCAGCGAGCGGCACCGGTTCATTCCTTGCCGTATTAAAAAAATTCGGCAATATTTCCTCTCCCGGACTTATGTCATTTCCCATTGAAGGATATACACTCACATTAGACTTTGCAATGCGGGGCGATTCAACATTGCAATTATTACAGACACTTGACGACGTTGTAAAAAAAACAGGTGGCAGATTATATCCCGCAAAAGATGCAAGAATGTCTGCGGAAATATTCCGGAACGGCTATCCGCAATGGCAGGAATTTTCACAATATATTGACCCCAAATTTTCATCCACTTTTTGGCGACGAGTTACAAAGGAAACTTTATGAATATAGTAATTATTGGTGCAACGAGCGCTATTGCGCATGGAGTTGCAAAAAAGTATTGCTCGCAAAAAAATTCAGTATTTTACCTTGTGGGGCGATCACAAGATAAACTAAATGCTATTGCCGACGACCTTCGTGTTCGCGGTGCACAACAGGTTTATACCGACGCTTGTCTTTTTACTGATGTGAAACAATATCAAACGCTGTTTTCTCGTATTCTTGCATCAATGAAAACTCTTGATATAGTACTCATTGCACATGGTTCACTCACACATCAAGAAAGAGCCGAACAAGACGCTCTTTATACTTTTGATGAGCTTCATACGAATTTTACTAGTGTTGTCGGACTTGGTGTTGTAGCAGCCGAACAATGTAAAAAACAAAGAAGCGGAACCATTGCAATTATCGGTTCTGTAGCCGGTGAAAGAGGCAGACAAAGCAATTATTTGTATGGTGCTGCTAAGGCGGGGGTCACAGCCTTTTGTTCAGGTTTACGGAATCGGCTGATGCCATTTAATGTCCACGTACTTACTATTTTACCCGGCTTCGTGGATACGCCGATGACAGCGGAAATCCCTAAAAATTTCCTTTTTGCCAAAGCTGATGATGTGGGAGCCGCTATCGTTAATGCTATCGAAAAGAAAAAAAATGTTTTATATACGCCTTTCTTTTGGCTTTATATAATGACAATTGTCAAAATTATTCCAGAATTTATATATAAGCGACTCAAAACATAAGATACCTTTTGAGTTATTTTAATATATTCGCTCTATATTTGCTTTCATTGATATAAAATAGAAAGAACCGGAAGTCCATATACTACACAAATATTAATGTGTATATTTTTAAAAGTCTATTTTTACTACTATTAAACAATACTATGATCACATTAAGATTAGCAGCAATATACAATATCATTTGGGGGATATGGGTTATTGCCTTTCCACAGCACTTTTTTTCATTAGCCGGAATGGAAGCAATAAATCATCCAATGGTCTGGCAAGGTATGGGTATGGTCATAGGTGTTTATGGCTTGGGCTATTGGTGGGCAAGTTACAATCCTTATAAACATTGGCCCATAGTTGCCGTCGGTTTTTTAGGAAAGATTTTCGGACCAATTGGTTTCTTGTTCAATTACCTTAGAGGCGATGCTCCAATGACATTTGGCTATACAATTATTACCAATGACCTAATGTGGTGGATTCCTTTTTTTCTCATTCTAAAGAAAGTACATACCGACTATAAATGGGCATTGAAATGATAAAAAAATCTATTATTATGTTTATGGGTTTATTCTATATTTTTGCAGGAGTAAATCATTTTATCAATCCCGAATTTTACAAACCTTTGATTCCCGATTATCTTCCATGGAATGATATACTCAATGTTATTTCCGGTCTTTTAGAATCTGTCTTTGGTATGGGAATTTTATGTAAGAAAACAAGAAAAATATCTTCTTATGGAATAATTGCACTACTATTTCTTTTTATTCCATCGCATATTTATTTTATTCAAATCGGCGCTTGCATACCTGATGGCTTATGTGTACCAATGTGGATTGCATGGGTTCGCTTAATTATTATTCATCCCATTCTTATATATTGGGCATATTATGTGTCAAAAAACAATAATTTGTGAAAACACATGGTGATTACGGTGACTATTGAGTTTGTTTTATGCTTGATCTTCTTGATTTACATGGAATAGAATTAGTAAAAATTTCAAAGCCACTCATTTCGGAAACTCCTTCTATGTTATTGTAAGAATCTCTTGACAAGATATTACAGAATCAGATAATTGATAAAGATGTATCAGAATGTGCGAAGCCATACTATAATTGCTATTGCTAGTATGTATTCCTCAATTTTTCTAATCAGAATATTTGAATATTAAAGACTTAATCGTATATGTTTACAAAAAATCCATTTAAATTTGACTATTCATATTTATCTTTACCCGATAAGTTTTATAGTTTAACGAAAGCAAGCTCACTCACAGCGCCTAATCTTTATATACTCAATAGTCAGTTATGTGACGATGTAAATATTTCCCCTCAAGAGTTTAAAAATTGGCTACCATTTATCGGCAACGAAAACATCGCATTACAATCATTTTCCCAAGCGTATGCAGGTCACCAATTCGGTCATTTTACGCTTTTAGGAGATGGCAGAGCAGTTATATTAGGCGAACATATCACAAAAAATAATAATCGTTTTGATATTCAAATCAAAGGCAGTGGACGAACGCCATATTCACGAGGAGGCGATGGCAAAGCAACTCTCAAAGCTATGCTGAGAGAATATATTATTAGTGAATCTATGTTTTATTTACGTATTCCCACATCAAGAAGTTTATGTGTCATTAAAACAGGGCAGACTGTTCATCGCGAAACAGCACATACAGGAGCAGCGCTTTTAAGAGTAATGAAAAGCCATATCAGAGTTGGAACTTTTGAATATGCCGCACGCTTTGGGAAACAAGATGATGTAAGAGCATTGCTACACTATACTATCAATAGATTGTATCCGGCAATCGTACATGATGAAAACCCTGCTTTATGTTTACTCAATACCGTTATAGAAAATCAAATCGAATTAGTAACTCATTGGATGCGTGTAGGATTTATTCATGGGGTTATGAATACTGACAATACAGCAATAAGTGGTGAAACATTTGATTATGGACCATGTGCTTTCATGAATATCTATAATCCTAACACGGTTTTTAGCTCTATTGACTATAATGGCAGATATGCTTTTGGTAATCAATACAAGATTATTGCATGGAATTTAGTACGATTTGCTGAATCCTTATTACCTGTTTTAGACCCCAATCTAAAAAAATCAGTTGAACTCGCTCAAACGGCTCTTGATAGATTTGAAGAAATATGGAGAGAAAAATATTATACCGTCATGCTCAAGAAAATTGGTATTGATTGTAATAATCCTGAGTTATATTTTTTAATTGATGAACTTCTATCATTAATGGAAACACAAAAAATGGATTATACAAATACCTTCTATGATTTATCCAATAGCATTAATGATGATGAAGTACGGCATACCAACCCCACGATGAAACTCTGGTTAGAAAAGTGGAAAAATCATATTGAGCACTCAAGCAGTACAACTCATGCAAAAAAAGTAATGCAACAAAACAATCCTGTAATTATACCAAGGAACCATCTCGTTGAGCAAGCGCTTGACGATGCAATAATCGGAGATTTGACATTATTCGAAAGTCTTTTAGACGCATTATCCAAAACCTATCAATATGAACCTAAGAGCTTGGAATATATGAAATCATCAGATCTTGCTTTTGAACAATCATATCAAACGTTTTGCGGAACATAATACTCATTCACAAATGTCTATGATTGTTACAATAAATGCTGTCCAGATTTCTGTATATATTAATTTTTCACAGTAAAATCAACTTCATATATATATTTGCGCCTAACTTTCCGAAGCGTGAACATCTATGTTAGATACGTGTTATTGATAGAAAAAAAAAGCGACATTTCTGTCGCTTACATTTCTTCTTATGTAGAGGTACTTATACACTTTCGGCACTCGCTGCCGGAGCAGGTGCAGGAGCCGATGTCGGAGAATCGGAACCTTTTTTCACATAATCAGTTAAATAGAAACCTGAGCCATTAAAAATAAGCCCCGCACCGCCACCTATTTTTCTTGTAACATTGCCTTGCCCTTTTGCCTGCCCTGCACATTGAGCCTCCGGACATTTCTCTAATGGCTGCGCTGACATAGATTGAAAATACTCGAATACCGCTCCACATGTGGTGCATTGATAATCATAAGTAGGCATAATACAAATAAACGAATATTGAACAAAATAGTGTCCAATGCACGATTACTTACTGACATTATTGTACAAACGAATCTGTCTTCATTCCTTTGCCCTCTACTATTGTTATATGAAAAAGTTTTACTAATTTTGAATTTAGCTTTAACTAAAAATATATTTTATGCTATCTCAATCTATTGAAGACTATATAAAAACTATCTACTCTTTACAACAACATAAACAGACAGTGACAACAAATGATGTTGCGGGACGCATGGAGGTTTCGGCTGCATCAGCAACAAACATGGTGAAGAAATTAGCTGAGATGAATCTTGCGCAACATGTTTCATATAAAGGAGTTCGGCTCACTGATTCGGGTATTAAAGTAGCGTTGGAGATCTTGCGACATCATCGTTTGTTAGAGCTCTATTTGCATCAAGCATTGGGCTATAGTTGGGACAAAGTGCATGATGAAGCCGAGCATTTGGAACATCATATCTCCGAAGAGTTTGAAGACCGTATTGATTCACTGTTGGGCAATCCTCAATATGACCCGCATGGAGCACCCATACCTTCGCGAGATGGTTTTATCCCCGCAATAAGTCATGACAGCTTGGCTCATGCCGAACCTGCATTTGAATATATCATACAAAGAGTGGACGATGAAAGACCCGAATTTTTACGGTATATAGGTGATGTGGGTTTGTTTCCAAATGTACGGTTTCATCTCGTTGCAAAAGAACCCTTCAAAGGCCCGCTCACGCTCATAATTGACAATACGACAAAAATTATCGGCTATGAATCGGCTGAAAAACTATTTATTCTACGACCATAATTTTATAGGATAGTAAATGAACTCGTCAGTATCATTATCGGAGGTACATCGCAGCGTACCTATTAATCAATCACCCAATGCTCTTAAACGATTATTAGCTTTTTTGGGACCGGCATATTTAGTCAGTGTCGGATACATGGATCCGGGAAATTGGGCAACAGATATACAAGGGGGCGCTCAATTCGGATACTCATTGTTGTGGGTATTATTGATGTCAAATCTTATGGCTGTTTTATTGCAAACATTATCTGCTCGATTAGGTATTGTCACGGGAAGAGACCTTGCCCAAGCATGCCGCGATAATTACCCGCGTCCTTTAGCAATTATATTATGGCTATTATGCGAAATTGCCATTGCTGCTTGTGATTTAGCCGAATTATTAGGTACTGCCATAGGATTGAATTTACTTTTTGGCATTCCGCTGATATGGGGCGTACTTATTACGGCTTTTGATACCATTATTTTATTAACCATACAAAATCTTGGTATGAGAAAATTCGAGGCATTTATCATAACCTTGGTATTTACCATTGGTTTATGTTTTGTCATTGAATTATTTCTTGCAGGACCATCCATACCGGGAATAATCGGCGGATTCTCACCTTCATTACCCGATGGTGCTTTATTAGTTGCAATTGGAATTATTGGCGCAACAGTCATGCCGCATAATTTATACTTGCATTCTGCATTAGTCCAAACACGAGCTTTTGATACAAGCACTGAAGGAAAAAAGAAGGCATGCAAATATAACTTTATTGACTCTGTTATTGCCTTAAATGGTGCTTTTTTCGTTAATGCCGCCATATTAATTATGGCAGCAGCCGTATTTTATGAAAACGGAAAAATGGTTGCGGAAATAGAAGAAGCGCATGCTTTACTGACACCATTATTGGGCACAACAATAGCAGGAACAGCATTTGCTTTGGCTTTATTGGCAGCAGGACAATCTTCGACATTGACAGGTACATTAGCCGGACAAATTGTGATGGAAGGATTTTTAAATTTCAAAATGCGTCCGGTATTGCGCAGAATTCTTACTCGTATGATTGCTATTGTGCCGGCGGTTATCACACTACTTCAAACAGGCGAAAAAGGAACGATGGACTTACTGATTATTAGTCAAGTCATTCTTAGTTTACAATTGCCATTTGCGATTATCCCGCTTATACATTTTACCTCCAATAAAAATAGTATGGGCACATTTGCCAATAAAACATGGGTAAAAATATTAGCATGGATTTCAGCAACGATTATTGTCGGATTAAATATTAATTTGGTTATTGAAACAGTAAGTGAATGGATTGCCAATGCTTCAAATCCAATGATGATGAGCATAGCGACCATTCCACTCGCCGCAGGAATGGGCATACTATTACTGTATGTTACATTCCAGCCTTTGATAAAATCACGCCACACGGTAAAACATCCTTCTTGGCAGTCGGTCATGGATAAAGTGCGCTCTTCCATTACGGATGCATCCGCACCGCAATACTCTACAATCGCTGCTGCCATAGCTCACGATGACACCGATGTTGCCGTGTTAAATAATGCCGTGGCTCTTGCTCGTAAACATAATGCTTCTTTGGTATTGTTGCATGTGGTAGAGGGCGCCGTAGGAACTGTGTATGGACAATCAACCTATGATGCAGAAACACGTTCAGATGAAGAATATCTTATGGCGGTATGCAATGAATTACAACAATTTTCCATCTCGGTAAGCGTTCACTTGGGCTATGGTAATGTTCCCAAAGAAATTGTGCGTATGGTTAATGAACTTCATTGTGATTTACTCATTATGGGCGGACATGGTCACAAAGGCATAAAAGACCTTATTTTTGGAGCAACAATATCGCCTGTACGGCATGAGGTCACTATTCCGGTGCTTATCGTACAGTAATGTTTTTACTATAGACAAGAGCCACTGCTCATGAAAATGAAACGCTGCATTTTATACTTTTTTACCGTTCTTCATTGTATGTGGATTATCCCACATATAAGTCATGGTGCGCAATCGCAATTATCAATACGACTTCCCGCAGGTAATAATGTAATGTTACCTGTCTATGAAATCGGTAAAAATTCTTATATACAATTAGCAGATTTTGCCACAAAAATTTTTCCCGGTAGCAGTTATGATACATATCGTCATGAGATTTTATTTAAAAATGAAATATTACGATTCGCACCAACATCATTTTTTGTTTCTCGATTTAATAATTATGAGGAGAATGTTGCACAAATGCCTTTACCGTCCATTACAATACGTAATACGGTATATGTACCTACCCCCCATGTTTTTACAATATTAGAAACATTAAAACTTTTTGCCGTTGATGTATTCCCGGAAAATATTACCTTACATCACACTGCATATAAACAAAAGGAAAATGTGGATGAAACAAAAGCGGTAGAAGAAAATAGACGTTTTGCTCAAACAGGCAAACCACAGGAAGAATCTGTTCACAGTTCATTGCAAGAAAACAATGATAATAAACGAGGGGTATATAAACTGCCAAGCGACTTAGCCATGCCTTCCAAAGACAAATTATTGTATGCTGAAAACACTATCCAACAACGCACCACAGCTATTCCACCACTCATACAGTCCATAACATTCAGTCGCAAGGAACACTCTCTTATATGTATAATTCAAGCGGATAAAACGATACCTTCTTTCCAAAAACCGGAAATTATTCAGGGTACATCAATTAAATTTCGTATTCCTGCAGCCGCATTTTCACTAAAACCGAAAGACATTGTCTATCCAAAAGAAATTGAGGCAGTACAAACGGAAATAATTCGTGACATAGCAGTTATTACCATCGTGTTGAAAAAAACCACAGAAGATGTGCAAGCCACGCGTGCCGGTAATGCAACCCTAAATCTTACGATTCCATTACATAATTCAGCACCTCAATTTTTATCTTCCGATAAAAAACAATTTCATATTATTGTCGATCCCGGGCATGGCGGAGAAGATGTTGGCGCAATTGGCGTCAGTGGTATTTATGAAAAAGAAATCACACTTTCCATTGCAAAAAAAGCAAAACGAATTATTGAAGAAACAATACCGGAAGCAATAGTCCACCTTACGCGGGATAAAGATGTATTTGTCGGATTAAAGCAACGCACAGATTTTGCCAATAAGCAACAGGGCGCATTATTTATTAGTATTCATTGCAATGCCGCACCTTCCAAACCGCATCCCGCTAATGGTTTTGAAGTGTATGTGTTACGTCCCGGAAAAACTAAGGATGCCATCCGCGTAGCAGAACGAGAAAATGCATCTTTAGCGCTTGAAAAAAACAAAGAATCACAAAAGAAACTGACCGAAGAGCAACTCATTCTTGCCACGATGGCTCAATCCGCATTTATGAAGTTAAGTGATAAATATGCAGCAACGTTACAAAGAAAAATTCAGAAAAAATCCACGCTTGCCGATAGAGGTATCGCTCAGGCGGGTTTTTATGTCCTTGTCGGTGCTTCTATGCCTAATGTTTTACTTGAAACGGCATTTATCACCAATGACAGAGATGAACAATACATTGCCTCGGAAAAAGGACAAGGCGAAATGGCTGAAGCCATAGCAGAATCCGTAAAAGACTATATTTCTTCAGTTAAGGAAAAGAAATAGCATAAAGCAGATTATTTTTTTGCAGGTCTGTCATATTGACAACATGTATGCAATGAAGAATATGCTTCATCACTTGCTCTGATATCTTCCATATCATAACCGCTGTCGGCTATTGATTTTTTTATTGCTGCAAGCGATGTGTGTGTATCATCGAATGTTACTGACAGTTTTTTTGTTTTTTTACTCCAGGAAACTGTCTTGATTCCCTCTAATGTATTTACTGCTTTTTCAATAGTTTTTTTACACATTCCGCAATTACCATACACGATAAATGACTCGGTTTTTTCAGCAGCAAAAGCGGTCATTATCTGCATAATGGCAACCGAAAGATAGATAAGGAATTTTTTCATGATATACCTTTTTGAATGATAATTTTTCTGAAATGATTATACAATTATGTGACTTGTATTGATAATAAGTTCGCCAATTTCTTTTTCTATGTTTTTACCTTTGTCTTGCGCATACCATTTGTGCAATAACAATTGATTATCGGATTTAGCCATACCTTCCGCTTTTCTCTGTAAAAATTCTTGTGCTGCTTGCGACGGTCGGGGTCCCCATGTCCACAATTCCTTTTCGTCTTGGGTATCAAAGGCAATGATTTTAGGAATACTTTTTGTTCCATTTGTCAAGTACTTATCCATAATTTCAGGAAAACTGTCGCGAAGTAAAAAACGAATCGTAATGTTCGTTGAGAGCTTAGCGATTGAAAGAATGTAGGGAACGATTTGTGAAGAATCGCCGCACCAATCTTCTGTAATGACAAGCCATGTCTGGCGTGTTTGTATCTTTTCAACGATTTGTGTGATTTCGGGGGAAGGTATATACGTTTTTTCTATACGTGCAGAGCGTTGTTTATTCATGGGAACATATTGTAAATGTTCGTCGTGATTTTGTGCGGACTGATCCGCGGCTAACTGCGCTCTTTGTGTAAAATGTTGATTGTATTCATCGGGTGACAAACCACTTGAATACGCTGTTTGCAATACAGATGTATTCATAAATGTTCTTTGTAAATGTAAACTGATGCCCTTTAGACGAAAAACCAAGAGTTTTCATTGAAATAGTACTTACTCTGAAATTACAGACAGATTTGTCGTTTATTTATCGTTGATTTGAAATTGCCGGATGCAATGTACGATAGTAATCAGATGTTTCTAACTTTTTTGCTGCTGTTTCAATAGCAATATCGTCATATATTGAGCGTTGAATTCTTTGTCTTTTGGATTCAAAGCGCGCCCAAATTTCTTTTTCAAGTAATTTAACGAACAATGGATATTTATCGAAACCTTTACTTTTTTGTTCTTTTTCAAGAAGTTTTTCAATTTGTTCGATTTGCGCCATCACTTTGGGCGAATAACCTTCTTTTTCTACGGATAGACGTAATTTTTTGACAGAGTTCATTGCACCATAAGTGTATTTATCATTTGCAGCAATATAATCTTCAAAATCTTTAAGCACTTTTTTATTCACTGTAAAATCTTTGGGCAAATCATTTATTTTAGCGGCATATTCGTTTGCAAATTTTGTAAAAAGGGATGATTTTACTATCCGTGCTATATCGGAAGGAAATTGCTCTTGTTGAATCTCAATATCAGGGGTGATGCCTTTTTTATCACGAACAGGTCTTCCATTGTTTGTGTAGAATATCATGCCGGAATCAGTTATTTGTTTTAGTCCGCGATATTTACGAGCAAAATCAAATTTTTGAATCAGCCTTCCTGATGGTGTGTAATATTTCGATGTTGTCATTTTTAATGTGGAATTATATGGCAAAGGTACGATTGTTTGTACCAATCCCTTCCCAAAGGAGTTTTCACCAACTATAATCCCTCTGTCCAAATCTTGTATTGCGCCTGCCAATACTTCGCTGGCGCTTGCACTGTTGGCATTAATCAGTACAGCCAAGCGTACATTGGGTTCCATAGGATTTATGGATGAACGGTACGATTTGTTTTCATGATATTCGCGCCCTTTTGTCGTAACAATGGTGCTGCCTGTCGGTACAAAAATTTTGGCAATCTCTATAGCTGCCTCAAGCAAACCGCCGGGATTATCACGAACATCTAGTATTAACCCCGCCAAAGGCCTTTGTTCTTGCAAACGAATCAATGCTTCACGCACTTCATCGGCACTTTTTCTGGAAAATCTCTCCAAACGCACATACCCGATGCTGTCATGAACAAAACCACTGTAGGAAACATTTTGTACTGTGATATTTTGTCTTGTCAGAACAACGCGCACCATATCGCTCATGCCCTCGCGTGAGATTGTAAACACAGCCGTTGTACCTTCTTTACCACGAGTATATTTGCGCAATCCGGGAGTTGTTTCATTTTGTATAAATGCCGTATCTATTTTTATCAAACGGTCGCCTATTCGTAAACCATTTTTTTCGGCTGATGTGCCTTCATATATATCCGTTATCGTTAATATGCTGTCGCGCACCGCTGCATTAAAACCAAAACCGATATATGATCCCGTGGTAAGAATGTCTATATCGTCGCTTTCGCCTTCTTCATAGAGCTTTGTGTAGGGGTCCAATTCTGTCAACATATTCTCTATGCCGATTTTTACAAATTTCTCAGGGTCAATTTCATCCACATAGTTTTGACTTACTTCGCGAAACAGGCTGCCGAAAATTTCCAATGACCGATTGATTTTATGATAATCGGCATCACTTTTCTTCGGAACCACTGCACTAAGCGAAGAAGTACAGAAAAGAACTGCTATGATGGAAAAATAAAGTCGCATTTCCCTGATGTAAATAAAAAATTTTGAACAAGTACCGTGCCGTTAGAATTCTTTTGGCTATTATTAGCCATGCTTTATTGTAAGGTATTGTTTTTTATTCAAGCAAAACAACGCAATAATGGGGAGTTAATGCTACGTGAATATACGCATGAGAGTAGAGTTCGACCTTTTTATAGCTTTCTTTGCTGCATGGCAATGATATAAAAAAGGGACATTCATTGTGATGAACATCCCTTTGAGGTCTATGCTGCATGCCTTGGTTAATAACCAAATCGTTTTGATAAATGTTCTATTGCCGTTTGTACTGTCTTATCGGTTTTTAAGTAATTTTCAATCATTTCGCAAGAATGTAACACGGTTGTATGGTCACGTCCTCCAAAATTCGCGCCTATACTTTTCAGCGATAATTGTGTCATCTGTTTCGTTAAATACATGGCAACTTGGCGTGCCAGCACAATTTCATGCTTTCTGGTTTTGCCCTCAAGTGCTTCCAAAGTAAACTTAAAATATGAAGCCACAGCTTTTTTAATATCATCAATGGTTAATGATTGCTGAGGAATGGTTTGGGAATATCCTTTCACCACTTCTTGAGCAAGTTGCAATGACATTTCCCTATTGTCCAAAGATACCTTAGCCAATACACTAATGAGCGCGCCTTCCAATTCTCTGACACTTGAGCCGATATTGCGAGCAAGGTATTCGGCAACAGGCGCAGAAACTTCAAATCCCTCGTCGGCACTTTTACGCTGAATAATTGCTAAACGTGTTTCATAATCAGGTGGTTGAATATCCACCGTTAACCCCCACTGAAAGCGTGAGAGCAAACGTTCATCCACACCACGCAACTCTTTGGGCGGTTTATCGCTTGAAAGTATAATTTGCTTACCGGATTGATAGAGCGCATTAAATGTATGGAAGAAATTATCTTGGGTTTTTTCTTTACCGCTGAAGAACTGTATATCATCCACAATAAGGACATCAATGCTGCGATAAAAGTTGGTAAACTCATTGACCTTATTGTTTTGAATTGCATTCACATATTCGATGGTGAAACGCTCTGAATTGGTATAAAATACGCGCATATTGCGGTTATTTTGCACAATGTGGTTACCTATCGCCTGTATCAAATGTGTTTTGCCCAAACCTGTGCCGCCATAAATACACAATGGATTGAATTTTGTTTTCCCCGGCGAATCGGACACAGCAAGCGCCGCCGATACAGCAAGTTGATTGCTGTCGCCACGTATAAAATTGTCAAAAATATAGCGCGGGTTAAGATAGGTCGGATAATGCTGAACCGCTTGAGGGGTATTGATGAATGGCAATGCTGCCTGACCGGATGTCGGTGCCGGCGGATTGCGCAATGCAGGTAAAGTAATGGCACGATCTTCTAAGGAATTTTTTCCTTTATCAACCACTACTTGATATTGCAAACGTGCTTTGGACCCTAAGACTTGATTGACTACTTTGCGTAACAAAGTAAAATAATGCTCTTCTATCCATTCGCAAAAAAACTGGCTTGGAACAGAAATAATCAGAACGTCTTCATGCCAGCGCAGTGCTTTTGTGGGAGCAAACCAGGTTTTGAACATCTGGTCGCCAATATTATCTTTGATGAGCTGAAGACAGACTTCCCAAAGCTCCGCAGCTTTGGGGTCATCGGTGAGCTCAACTGTATCTATTGTATGTTTTTTTATTGGTTTTTTAATTTCCGCCAAAGACGGAAACAAGTTAAATGTCTCCAAAGCTTTTCCCAAGCTTACCTCCGTTGATGTCTCCCCCCCAATTTGAAAATTACTCACAAAACGTTACCTAATGTTCCTCACATTCATAATCACAGACAATCAGCCCGACCGAATGATTGCTTCAGCCATGACTTATGTGACTTCTTTGTGTTTTGTAGTAGGTAGCGTATGCCCTCCTTAAATGCTGCTTTATAGCATACGCCGAGGTGTAGTATGAAGTTGTGAAATGCGAACGAGTGTGGAACACTTGCTCTTATTTCGAGTGCGAAAATGCGGATAAATCAGCCATATTTCCAAATCTGGACGCAGATATTTTTTTTCAAAAACCACTTGCATATCTGGAACTCTGTTTGAGATGTCCGTTTTATGCACGTTTCACGCAAAGAGTAAGTGGAAAACTACATACAAGGTATTGATAAAAAACAACTTACACAAAGATAAAAAAAACGGGGTCGCCCCCGTTTCACGCATAATACTATGATTTTTTTGAACTTGCGATTGAGTGTCACCAAGCGACCATCTCGCAACTTTTTGCAAGAAACTTTATTTTCCCAACAGTATAGACAATCCTGCCGGAAGGCGACTGATTCCTATCATAATGAAAACGATGAACCCCAAAGTCATGAACAAGGTATTGCGGAAGCGTATGCTGTCCTCAGCAGTGCGCCATTTGGCTGCCAAATGCAATAAACCGACACCAATCAGATTGGTGATTGCATGCTCCATGCGCAAACGATCGAAACCTACCTCAATGGTCATCATGGTAAACAAAACAAGTCCCATCAAGGTCTGTATATCAGCCGAAGATGTTAGTACAATACCCAAGATTCTGTCAAGTTTGCCGAATTTCGATTTCATCAACCAACCCAAGGTATATTTTACCAGCACAAGGGCTGTGGCTAAAAAAACTATATTGCGCCAATGAGAATGGGCAATCAAAAGTATATCCATAAAATCCTCCGAAAAACTGAAGGTGTGAGAAAGAAATGTGTGTTAGGTTAATATATCTTTTTTCAACATGATGCCCAAAGAGGCAGCATAGAAGACGATACAATGTCCCACCAGAATTGTTGCCGACATGAGAATCCTCGATGTTTCCGGCGGATTATCAAATATCATACGCCATCCCACCAAATGATTGGTGAAAAACAGCGGACGCACGACATCTAATGATTCCGCATCAAGCGATGAGATGATTGTAAACACGATGATGATTGCCATTGTCCCCACGATAGGTCCGATGGCATTTTCGACCAATGCCGAGAACAGAAAAGCCAAGGATGCGACTGTCGTCATGCTCAAGGAAGCATACATATAGCTCAGACCAAAACGCCATAGAATATCACTCTCTTGCAATATCGTAATCTTACTGCCTATGATAAGCAATTCCCCTTTGCCGAAAAATAGGACGCTCAAGCCCAAACTTAAAACACTCATCCATAGAATTAATGCATTCACATAGATAAGAGCTGCAAAGAACTTGGCTGTGACCACACTAAAGCGCGACACAGGACGAGTCAATATCATCCTATATGTGCCTGCAGTTGCTTCACCCGCCAACATATCGCCCGCAACAAGCGATATAAGCAATGGAATATGAACAAATAAGCTGTTCAACACAATAAATGCAATTAAGTATCCATTCGTTAAATCGCCCGAAAACTCAAACATTTGGCGCAATGACTGTGTGAACAATGCGAAGTATTGCTCACCCTCCGAGTACATTGCCACCTGAATAATGGGCACCAAAATCCCCACCGCAATAAAACCTATATAACTTCGCCACTTAGAAAAAATCTTTATCAACTCGATATGTAAAATTGTCAGCATATTCTCCCCTTTTGGCTTATCCGTGACCGGAATGTTTTGTGATGGATAAAAAGTATTCTTCCAATGATCGCTTGGCTTCAATACCAAGTACGGCAATGCCATTGTTCACTAAGTACTCATTGATGTCTGCGGTATCATTGCGCTCCATATCGAGCATGATGTCCGCATTATCTGTCATGGTGATAAATTTGCTCCATGGCGATTGGCGTAAGAGTTCAAGAGCTTTATCCGGTTCTGAAGTGGTAAAACGTACCACAGAATGACCCTGCAACAAAAGCTGACGCACTTCGCCCTCCACCACAGTTTTGCCTTTATTGATAATCGCCATTCGATTGGCTATCATCTCCACTTCGGGAAGTATATGGGAAGATAAAAAGATGGTTTTTTCTTGTTCATTGGCAAGCATCAAGATCAGATCGCGCATTTCCTTCACGCCCACAGGATCCAGACCATTCGTTGGTTCATCAAGAATAATTAATTGAGGATTATGGAGCAATGCCTGTGCTATGCCCAAACGTTGTTTCATTCCATAGGAAAAGGTTTTTACTTTACTCTCGGCACGCTCATGCAAATTCACCAATTCCAATACCTTCATAATATTGCTTCGTGAAGTATCGGCACCGGACAATCTGCCCAATAATTCCATGTTTTTAAAAGCACTCAGATACAAGTAAAAATCCGGCTTTTCAACTATCGCACCTATATTGCGCAATATCTCATTACGATGCGTAAACAGCGAATGACCAAATACGCTGATGCTGCCGGAAGTCGGGCGGATTAAGGTCATCAACATACGGATGGTGGTACTTTTTCCGGCACCATTCGGACCCAAAAAGCCGAAGATATCGCCCCGATAGACCGTCAAATCAAGATTATCTACTGCACGAAAATTGCCAAAATCTTTCGTCAAACCCCGTATCTCTATCACGGGTTGAGCATGAGTCATACTATGTCCCAAATTGGTAACGATATGCTTTCAACTTTGCAATACTCCCCTGTCTCTATGTTCCACAGCATATCAAAAAAACTCATATCACGTATGACATTGCGAATTGTTGGAGTCAATAAATCCAAAAAACTATGTACTTTTCACAGTTGAACGTGAGAAAACTATAATTACTTGCATTATGCATCAAAAGAAAACAACTAATTTTGATACCATCACTTGAGTACATTCAGTATGGAACGAAAAGAATTTTTACGATTAGCAGCACTTTTACCATTTGTTGGAGCAGGTATGAATATTAAAGCACTTTCAACATTAGCAGAACATTTTCCCGCAACCGACACAATGCCTGCATTGTTTTTAGGACATGGCAGCCCCATGAATGCTATTGAGGAAAATGAATTTGTTGCAGGGTTCCGCACTATTGCCAAAACCATACCGCGTCCCAAAGCTATTCTTTGTGTGTCTGCCCATTGGGAAACAAAAGGAACGTATGTCACTGCAATGGAACAGCCGCGCACAATTCATGATTTTGGCGGTTTTCCCCAAGCATTATTCGATGTGCAATATCCCGCGCCGGGCAGCCCCGCCTTAGCCGAAGAAACAAAAGCATTAATTACCAAAACAACAATTCTTTCCGATCATGAATGGGGCTTAGATCATGGCACTTGGAGCGTGGTCAAACATCTCTACCCCAATGCCGATATACCCATTATTCAATTAAGTCTTGATTATTCCAAACCGCCGCAATATCATTATGAACTTGCACAACAATTGCAGCAATTACGCAATAAAGGAATATTACTTATTGGCAGCGGAAATATGGTGCATAATTTACGATTATTGGATTGGAGAAAATTATCCGTCACTAATTACGCTTTTGACTGGGCTAAAGAAGCACAAGAAAAAATGACTTCCTATATTCTTTCCGATAATCATGACCAATTAATTCACTATGCAAAACAAGGTAAAGCATTTGAGCTTGCCATCCCCACGCCCGAACATTATTTGCCATTATTATACATATTAGCTCTCAAAAAAAAGAATGAACATCCTCAATTATTCAACAATCACTATGTGGCGGGTTCATTAACAATGACTTCTGTCATTATTGCATAATCCTTGATATAATCCTTAGAGATAATACTCTGTCAATATTCATCGGAGCTTTCCATGAAAAAATTCCTTATTCTCATCATGCTGGTTTGCGGCATCAATGCAATGGCGCAAGAAAATGCCGCCTCTCTGCCCGAATTACAAGAATGGTATTCGTGGAAAGGAAGTATATTCAATACAGGTGGAAGAGTTTCCTATCTGCCCGGTTTTGACTCTATTGGTGGTGGCTTGAATGCCATAACACAACATAGAAATGGTA
>JAFLBY010000032.1 GCA_017302855.1 Candidatus Kapaibacterium sp. | reverse complement strand
AAAAAGAGCATAAGCAATAGTGAATATGTCACGCCATAATGCCAATGTGTGAGTTCAAAAGGATTATGCCCTGCCCACAGAACTCCGGCAAATATGGTAGAAAAAATATTAAGAATAAATAAGCCAAGAGCTAAAAAGTATCTTGGCTTATGTTTGTGACGAACGGCGATACCGTCATCGCCGATGAGAGTGTCCATAAAAAGTATGTCAAAAGATTGAGTGACTGATGATAGGGGACGAAAGGTCAATGAGCTTGTTTTTCCGGTTTCATTTGCGGGAAGAACAATACATCACGAATAGAGGTTTGCCCTGTGAGCATCATGACCAATCTGTCAATGCCTATACCAAGTCCTGCTGTCGGTGGCATCCCCACTTCGATAGCATAAAGGAAATCTTCGTCCACCACCATAGCTTCATCATCACCCGCAGCGCGGATGCGTGCTTGATCTTCGAGTCGCGCTCTTTGGTCAATCGGGTCATTTAACTCGCTAAAGCAATTTGCAAGTTCCGTTCCTGCAACATAAAGCTCAAAACGTTCTACCAAGCCGGGTTCACTGCGATGCGCTTTTGCTAAAGGTGACATTTCCACCGGATAATCCATCACAAAAGTCGGCTGAATGAGAGTATGCTGTACTTTCTGAGAAAAGATTTCATCAAAAATCTTCATGCCGGAAGCAGTACTTTCTACTTCAACATTATTTTTCCGAGCTACGGCGAGTAATTGCTCACGGTCATAACCACGAATATCTTCATTGATAGCTTCCGTAATTAATTCATACATAGTAGCTCTGCGGAAAGGAGCTTGAAAAGAAAGTTCATGTCCATCATAGGAGACTGTGTGCGAACCATTGACTTTCATGCAGAGAGTGGAAAGCAATTCTTCCACCATACCCATCATCCAGATATAGTCTTTGTATGCGATATAAATTTCCATCAGCGTAAATTCGGGATTATGGCTTCTGTCCATACCCTCATTGCGGAAATTTTTACAAAACTCATAGACACCTTCGTATCCGCCGACAATCAGGCGTTTTAGGTATAATTCATCGGCAATACGTAAATAGAGTTCTATATCAAGTGCATTGTGATGGGTGATAAATGGTCGAGCGGTTGCCCCGCCATAGAGGGGTTGAAGAATCGGAGTTTCTACTTCCAACCATCCTCTGTCCTCAAAAAAGCGGCGCATGGTTGAGATAATTTTCGATCGTTTTACGAAAACATCTTTTACCTCGGGATTGACGATAAGATCCACATATCTTTTGCGGTAGCGTAATTCTTTATCGGCAAAAGCATCATAGACAACTTTATTGCCTTGTTCATCCGTTTCTTCTTTGGCTATTGGCAATACTCTCAATGATTTGCAAAGAAGAATAGCTTGTTTAGCCCACACAGAAATTTCGCCTGTTTTTGTTCTGAACACATGTCCGCTCACACCGATGATATCGCCAATATCAAGATTGCCGAGAATGTCGTAGAAATCGGGTATATCATCTTTTTTCAGATAGATTTGGATACGTCCGGCATCATCTTGCAAATGGCAGAATGTGGCTTTACCCATTTTCCTGATTGCCATGATGCGCCCTGCAAGACGCACGGAGCTAAAATCTTGGGCATTCTCATCGGTAAAGCCGGAAAGAATGTGTTGGGAAGAATGCGATTTTTCAAAAGTTGGCGGATAGGGATTTATACCACGATGAAGGAGTTCGTGAAGTTCTTCTAAACGTCGTAATTCCTGATCATTTCTGTGGAGAGTGTGCATAGTAAGACTTTCTGATTGATAAAAATACTGCTCAAAATTACCAATAATTTGCCGAAGAACTTTTGTTGTTCACCGGTAAGAAGAGGAAAGAATCAAGAAAGGGCAGAAAAATTTTGACACAAGTTTTTGCCATACAGAACAATAACAGTATTTTTGCAAACTTTGTTAATAGTGTTCATTACAAAAAAAGGTTGTTCTTGAGGAAACCAGGTATGGGCGGTCGAATAATTCAGACCCCCGAAAGTATTCGCGATAAAAATCGCAAGCACAAAATTAATGACGAAATCCAGTCTCAGGAGTTGAGAGTTGTGGATGAGCAAGGCACGATGCTTGGGGTGATGACACTCCGACAGGCATTGGATTTAGCTTATACGCAAGAAAAGGATTTGGTCGAGATTGCACCACAAGCAGCGCCGCCGGTTTGCCGTATTATTGATTACGGGAAATTTGCTTATGAACAGCAAAAACGTGAAAATCAAGCCAAAAAAGCACAACACAAGCAGCAGTTAAAAGAGATACGCTTCAAATGGCGTACCGATACGCATGATTTTGAATTTAAGCGACGTCATGCGCAAGAATTTTTAGAGGACGGACATAAAGTCAAAGCAACCGTAATGTTTCGTGGGCGTGAAATTGTCCATAAAGAAATCGGGGAAGAGTTATTAAAACGCTTCATTGCTTCTTTAGAGTCTTGTTCCAAAATTGATCAACCGGTTCATTCGGAAGGTCGGACGATAACGGCAATCTTGGCGCCGGACAAAGCTAAAGCCAAGTAATATTCACATTAATGTAGGGGATCCGTAACGATGCCTAAATTCAAAACAAAAAGTGCCGCAAAAAAGCGTTTTGATTTGACAGGTACAGGTAAGGTAAAACGCGAGAGAGCGTACAAAAGCCATATCTTGACCTCCAAAACTCGCAAACGCAAACGCGTACTTCGTCAATCAACAACAGTGCATCCGTATGAAGAAAAAAACATCAAACGTATGCTCGGAGTCGGCTAAGTTAGTCTGACTCATTTGTGGTGTCACGGTTATAATTAATTGAAGCTCACCGTGCGCCCTTTTTTATTAACGTTTTTCTTTTAGGAGAACTATGCCACGCGCAAATCATAAAGTAGCTTCGCATCGCCGCCGCCGTAAGTTTATCAAACTTGCGAAAGGGTACTGGGGAGCGCGAAGTAAAGTATGGACGGTTGCCAAGCATCATATTGAAAAAGGTTTACAATATGCTTATCGCGATCGCCGCCGTAAAAAACGCGAATTCCGCTCTTTGTGGATTACTCGCATCAATGCTGCTGCTCGTCTTAATGGTACGACATACAGCCGATTAATTAATGCTTTATCCGTGAAGGGAATCACAATTAATCGTAAAGTCCTTGCTGATTTTGCAATGAATCAACCGCAGGTATTTACTGCAATTGTGAAAAAAGCGATGTCATAATTATTCAGCGACAATCAAGTTCAATGAAATATGACAATATAAAAGAGGTGCTCAATAAAGCACCTCTTTTTTTATGTATCCCGTCCAAAAAAACTTACCATCAAAAGCGGTGGATGAATGTATTGATTGAGATTTGCCCCTCTTTTTTTCTCCCCGACGGGGAGAAGTCTTTTATGCCTTCCCCGCGGGGAAGGACGGGATGGGGCAAAAAAACAAACATTATTGTTCTATTATCATATCATACCCGGGGGATTCCATTATCCGGTGAATTATAAACCTGAGGGGTGGGTTCATTCCATCAGACGCAGTCTGACGGGGTGGATGACTTTATCACTACCTCACCACCATAAACAGAGCTTTTTGTCCTGTGGCGGGGATGCGTGCACAATACATACCTGTCTGCCATCTGCTGATATCTATCGAATGTTCATATCCCTGATACATAAGCGAACCCTGCATATCGGCAATGAAGACCAAGGCATTATCTGTACCGGAGAGCGACAGAAAAGTATTGGCAGGATTGGGCATAATGCGCAAAGTGCTGAGTGTTTCCTCTTCCTCCTTAACCCCCACAGGCGGAAAACGCTCGGTGGTGCGAAATAAACCATGTTGCCTGTCGGCAAGATATACATAACCACGTTTGCTCACAGTCATGGTATTAATTGCACTGTAGAAAGGACTTCCTTCGGCAACATTCTGTTGATTGACCCAACTCTCCCCCCCATCATCTGAAAATATTGACCAACCAATACCTCCGCTATACGAATAGATTCGCCCCGTACTATCTATAATTGACTGTACGGTGAGTAGTCCCAACTCGTTATCACTTAATTTTTGCCAAGTTTTTCCGCTATCAATGGATGTATAACTGTAATAAGACCCTTCGGTAACAAAAGCAATAAAACGTTTTCTGAAAGAATCATAAAGTACACTTGAGCAAGAATAGAGATATTCCGAATCTGTTTTTGGTCTTCGTACAAATTGCCAAGTGCGGCCACCGTCGGTCGAACGTGATAATGGTTTGGGTAAGATAACAATACTATCACCGAGAAATGCCGGTAAACCACCTGCTAAATAGACTTCATACTCTTTGGGATTATCCTTGTATTTGACCATTTCTCTTCTGTCTATGGTCTGCCATGTTACGCCATCGTCACGGCTTTGCATAGTAAAATCAGTATCATAATATGTCCCAAACAGTGTATAAAGTGTTCCATCCGGTGGTTGAGCAAATCCGCCTGCATTGTCCCAAGTATAATGGAATTGGAGTTCCCAAGATTTTCCCATATCGGTGCTTCGTACGCCTACTTGTCCCCTTGCCCTATATTGAGGGAAAGAATCTGAGCCGACAGCGGCATGAATATATCCTTTTTTATCAATAATGGCATGTTTAACATAAAAGCTGTCCAAGCCGAGAGATTGCCACGATTCACCTTCGTCGGTGCTGCGCCACATCCCCGGGCCACAAGCCAAGATTGATCCATCCTGTTGTGCTTGAATACTGAACATTTCATTTGTATATGTCAATCCTTTGTCAATAAATTCAATAGTTTTTCCCTCATCATTGGTACGTGCTAATCGTGAACGAGGGCTGAAATACGTGCCATATAAATATCCGTCCGCGGCTTTGATATATGGATGGAAATAACGGCAAAGAAATGTCCACGACTTACCGCCATCGGTAGTTTTATAGAGTGAATCGCCAAAAGGCATTCCGCCCAGAGCATAATCCCAAGAACGTGACCCCAAGGTAGAACAATAGATTTCTTGATTGTTAATGACGAGATATTTATTGACAGGTTGAGAAAAAACTTTACGCCATAGAGTGTCTTCATAACAATAGAGTGTTGCTCCACGCAATCCATAAATTTTTCCATCATGATATTCGAAGAGAACATCACTATTGATACCGAAAGGCGGTAGAAAGCGTAATGTCCCTTTTTCATATACGAAGACTGTATCTAAGTATGAAAAAAACATAGTATCTTTATTTTTGACATGGAGAATTGATTTCTGCGGGAAGTCACGATAGATTGTAGCTTCTAATTTCCAAGGAGAGTGTATTTCAGATTTTGAATAAATCATTTTTTGAATAAATTTCCACTAGAATCTACCGGGAATTATAGAATCATTTACTTTTTTTAAGAGATTAAAATATGTATATAATTTTTTATCGCTTCCTTGATGATAAGCAGGGGAGAATACTTGACAATCGGTGAGGTCATTTTCTAAGGCGGCAATAGTATCAAGTATTGGAAAAGGAAGCCATAGACCATTGGTGTCTCGATATTGTACTTGTCTTCCAAGTTCTACTTGACTGATGCAGGGTATAAAAGAAATAATATATTGATTAAATACTGTAATACGTGGCTCAAAAGAACTAAGGCATTCATCACTTCCTTTATGATAGAGTTCCCATGAATTATTATTATTATTCCACAGGAATAAACTCCCTATATTTTCCATTGAGAATAAGGGCATACCTGTAGGAGATTTTTGTAATAAAGTCCAATTAGTTGATGGAACAACGGGAGTGTGTTGCCAAACAGGTATTTGTGCCTTTGCAGTCAAAGCAGTAAGGAATACAACAATAATAAAGAGATATTTCATGGAATTGTCTTTCACAAAGTAATGCTCCGCCGCTTGGCGGCGGAGCAAGAAAATGAGATATTAGTGTTTAATAAAAGGGAGCGTAATTTTCACACCATCAGCATTGATGATGCAATAATAAGTACCCGATGATAACGTATCATTCATATTCATTACACAACAATATTGTACACCCTCTATACCGCCGCAATCGAAAAAAGTTCCATTTTTTATACCACTTTTTCTCATCTGTATTCCATTATGATGATCGTTGACGATGTTGTTTGCGCACAATGAGGCGAGCACCGGGTTTGAATGTTATATAATACCACATCCATTCAATCATCACGCGAAGCCGATTGCGAAATCCGATAAGAAAGAATACATGAATACCAGCCCACATCAGCCATGCTATAAGCCCTGATATATTAAATGTACCGCGTATGGTCATAATTGCTTTTGCTCTTCCTATTGTTGCCAATGTTCCTTTATCAAGATATGTGAAGGGCTTCCTTTGCTTTTTGCCAAGGCGACGAATAATTATGGAAGCAACATAATGCGCTTGCTGCACGGCAACGGGACAGATTCCCGGTAATATTGACCCTTGCTTCTCTTCAAAATGAGCCGCATCGCCAATAACAAAAACATTCTCAAAATCGGGTACAGCACAATCACTCTCGACAATAGCTCTGCCTTGTTGATCTAATGGTATGCCTGCTGATCGTAAAAGGGGTGATGCTTCATTGCCCGCAGCCCATATAATATTAGCACTTTCGATAGTTTTTTGACCGTGCTTATCTTCCAAAGTCACCGTATGATCAGTCATATCAATGACACGTGATTCTACTATGACGGTCACACCAAGGTGTTCTAAATCTTTTTGTGCCTTTTCGGATAAAGAAGAGGGAAACGATGACAATATTCTTGTACCGGCATCCACTAAAAAAATGCGAATATCGGATTTACGCAATGTAGGGAAATCATGAAGCATGGCTTTTTCACCAATTTCTGCTAAAGCACCGGCTACTTCTACTCCGGTGGGACCTCCGCCAACAATAACAAAAGTCAAATATTGTTGTGCTTCGTGAGTGCCATAGACATGCTCGGCTTTTTCAAAGGATAACAGTACTTTTTCACGAATATACAGCGCATCATCAAGATTTTTAAGACCGGGCGCATATTGTTCCCATTCGGGATGACCATAATAGGAATGACGCGCTCCCGGCGCAAGGATGAGATAATCATAATCCATTCTGCCTTGGTCGGCAAGAATTATATAATTTTCTTTTAAATGTAAAGACTGCACTTCGTCCATTTCGACTTTAATGGAGTTTTTTCCACGTAGAATAGTCCGAATAGGCGATGCAATATCACCGGGCGATAAAGCCGCAGTTGCAACTTGATAGAGCATCGGCTGAAAAAGGTGATGATTGGTTCTATCAATGAGGACGGTGTCTATATTGCTTTTATCTAAAGATTTAGCTGCATTGAGTCCGCCAAAACCTGCACCAACGATAACAACACGCGGATTTTTTCTCATGGTCATAGCTGTTCCTTATAGTATGGATATACTACGAAAATAAGAGAATAGTGCGAAATCGGTGCTTTTACTATAAAAGAATTCGATTGTGCTGAACATTATTTGTTTTCATCATCAACCGATACGTATCCTGTGATGAAGATTATCCTTGCTGCTGATGAAAATATATACCTTTATCATAGTATGAGAGGAAGTGTCATTCTCTCTCTTTTACTTTTTCTCCGAGTGCTTTTCCAAAAAATATGATTGAGCATTAAATGCCGGTTCTTCGGGATTTTTTTCAATGGTGGTATATGTCCCCGAGGGCAATAATACTCTTGACCTATTATTATCTTTCCAATACGTTTCCATAATGTCAGCAATGGCGGTAAATGCATCATTATCAAGAATAGGGAACATTATTTCCACACGGCGGATAAAATTACGCGGCATCCAATCTGCACTTGACAGATATAATTCCGGAGAGCCATTATTACCGAAATAAAATATGCGTGAATGTTCTAAAAATCTTCCCAAGATGCTCCGTACTTCGATATTTTCACTCATATCTTTTACTCCCGGGCGCAAACAACAAACTCCACGAATAATTAATCGTATTTTTACTCCTTTTTGCGATGCTTTATAGAGTGCCCTGATAATATCTTCATCAACAAGTGAATTCATTTTTGCAAAAATCATACCCGGTGATTCAATGCTATGGTTTTCGCTTTCGCGGTTGATAAGTCGCAGCACATCACTTTTTAAGGTTTTCGGTGCAACGGAAAATTGTTCCCATCTCGTGTGATTTGAATAACCTGTCAGCATATTAAAGACATTGATGGCATCTTCGGCAAAATCCTCTCGCGCAGAGAAAATACCGATGTCGGTATAAATTCGTGAGGTAGATAAATTGTAATTTCCGGTTGATAAATGAACATAAGTTTTTATCTTTTTTTCTTCTTTTCTGACAACCATAGCAATTTTGCAATGTGTTTTCAGCCCCACAACACCATAGACCACGTGCGCGCCTGCTTGTTCCAATTCACGCGCCCATTGAATATTGTTTTCTTCATCGAATCGAGCTTTTAATTCTACGAATGCAGTTACTTGTTTCCCATGTTCTACGGCTTTTTTCAATACTTCCACTAAGGGAGAATTTTTTCCTGCTCTGTACAAAGTAATTTTAATGGCAAGTACTTTAGAATCATGTGCAGCAGCCATTAGAAATTTAATCACACTATTGCTGAATGAATCAAATGGATGATGGACAACGATATCTTTTTTTGCAATATTTTCAAAAATTTCATCATCCGTTCCGATAAATTCCGGCAATTTCCGTGAGGATAATTTAGGATCTTTTAATTCGGGAATTTCAAGCCCAACAATAGCAAAAAATTCGGGGAAATTTAATATTCGATTTACTGTATAAACATCATAAGAATCTAAGCCGGTGGAAGTACGCAATAATGTGATAAGATGCTCAGGCATATCGCCCATTATTTCCATTCGTACCGGTGCAGCACCCCACGGTCTTTGTCTGATTTGTTCTTGCAACTCTGTTACCAAATCACTTGCTTCATCTTCGGCAACTTCCAAATCTGCATCGCGCGTCACCCGAAAGGCATAAGAACCTTCGATAGTAAAACCGGGATACAGCACTTGTGAGTTTGCTTGGATTATTTCTTCAAGTAAGACAAAATGATAGCCCGAATTGCGCTTTAATCGGACAAAACGCGGTAAAACAGGCGGCAATTGTAACACGGCAATTTTACCACCCGTCGCGGAAGAATCTGCTTCATTGAGCATATAGACAATATTCAAACTTCTATTGAGAAGGCGAGGAAATGGATGCGCTGTGTCTAAAGCTAATGGTGTGAGAATGGGTAAAACATCATCAAAGAAATACTCTTTGAGGCGATCCCTTTCTCTGGCTGAAAGAGTTGCATATTTATGGATGTAAATATCATTTTTTTCCATTTCGGGAAAAATTTGATTTTGTAATATTGCGGCATGACGCTCATAAAGCTCTGTCACACGTGTGCGGATGGACTGCAATTGCTGTCTGGCACTTAAGCCGTCGCCGGATAGCTCAAATATGTCATTTTCAATTTGATCTTTCAGTCCTGCCACACGAATCATAAAAAATTCGTCAAGATTAGAATCGAAGATGATGAGAAATTTTAAGCGTTCAAGCAATGGATGTTCGTGATTTTCTGCTTCATCAAGTACTCTGTTATTGAATTCCAACCAAGCAAGCTCGCGGTTAAAATATAGTTCATTGCTTTTGAATTGCGATAAAAGTATTTTCGGCATTGTAAGTTCTATCATGTTAAAAAGTGTGTTAATATACGACTGTGCCAATGATTGACAGTGTTAATTTCCGATAACACAGGTCGTTTTGGCAATATAGACATCATTGTCATCATTGTTTATTGCTTCAAGATACACGACATATATACCCACAGCGACGGCATTGCCATCATTATCTTTCCCATCCCAGATATATTCGCCCTGTTTACCCGTAAGAGGCGCATTCACCAATGTGCGTACTTCTTCGCCTTCTTTTGAGAAAATAAGAATCCTTAATCGTGCTTGCACAAAAGGAGTGGTGTAGGAAAGCAAGGTGCGTTCGTAGCGTGGAGGATAGGGTGAAAAAGGGTTCGGCGAGATGGTGAATGTACCGCCATTACTTTTTTCTACAAGATTGCTGTTGGGTAAAGTAGGCGTGGCACCGTATTGATTGGTGCAAGAAACCCATGAATCACGATAATGGGATTGTAATGAAGGGGAAAGCTTTTCCACAGATATACCGCGCGATGTGCTGAGTGACGATGCTTTCCAATTGGATGTATATTGCAAAGAGTCTTGAATATCGCCATTGGGATTGCGTAACACTATGTCATCGCCGGAATTATTCAAACTTAGACTTTTGGGTAGAATATATACTTTAGCGCTGTCAATGTTCGGATAAAGGAAAATACTGCTGTCTGAGCATAGTACGGCATAATCATTGGGAGCTATTGTAAGTGGTTTGTTAATGATATGACGGTTCGATGAAGTTGTATAACCTGTATTATCATGAATTTGCCAATGCAGTAACGATACGATGCTGTCGGAAGTATTGGTAATTTCAATAAACTCTGGGCGTGATATGTCTTCATCATACAAAAACTCATTAATGCGTAAAGGGCGTGAAGAATGGGGCGGGTAGAGTGGTAAAGAAGTACTATTGTTGTATATACGCTCGTCTCCTACATTGAGTACATTCACATAAATGTCAGTGATATGATAGCGTTTCAGCAAGGCAGAAAGTGCCGTAAAGGGAACTATCATGGTACTAAGAGAATCAGGTAACAGAGGTTTAGTAAGAATATGAGTCAAGTGCAAGGAATCTGATTGTGATGAAATACGTAGCAGCAATGAATCTCGGTGATTTGTTAAACCATTGTTTTTTATGGTGATAGATAGTTTTTTTTCGTATGAGTCAAAACTCGTTTTCCATAGCATTAAATCTTTTCTTACTTTTGTGTGACTATTGACATAGGGTGCAATGCTTTGAAGCAGATTTGAAGGTAAGTATGCTGGAAGTGTCATCGAAACACGTTCAAAAGAGATGCCTTTGCGAGCATCTTTGAGCGAATACCATAAAGAATCAATGACAACCGAATCTTTATTGCGCAAAACGATGATATCATTGGTATTATTAAGAGTCGGCGTTTTGATTTCAACGAATAGTACATTGACAGAGGGTAAAGTGTGAGATTCACGAAGTGATGAGGTATCTCGTGTAAGAACAATATATGATCTGCCTTTTGCCGTGAATGTAACCTTTATGCTCGTCGTTCTGTCATGGATATAGCCGTCGAATTGGACAGTGCCCGTTGATGAATTGTACAACTCAATCCATTCCGGATTACCGGTCACAGGAGCTGGTTGAAATTCACTAAGCACAATTTGTCCTTGAGCTGAATACATGAGAACAAAAAATAATAAAATAATGTATCGAATGGGGAAGAGAGTCATATTTTTTTCCTCAAATGCACGGTTTCTTTGGTAAAAATACGAATATTAGCTAAAACTATAGGCAGTACATAATATGTGTGAGAAAAAGATGATGAAAATGTTTATTGTTATGATTTTATGTGCGCTCTTGAGCATAGCCGCATTACAAGCAAAACCTATTTCTTTTACTATAGACTTTGGTCAATTTGCCGGTAAGAATGGGGAAACGCGCGTAGAAGTGTATTATGCTTATCCCGACACTACGGTTACCTATAGTAAAAAGGGTCAGTCATACATAGGTCAATTGCAGATACATCAAGTGGTAAAAAACTCCGATGGAACAATAGTGGATGATAATATTTGGCGTTTGGAGAATATTTCCGATAAACCTGTTGTGGTACATTCAATGTATCATTACTCCCAAAAAGTACTTTTATTAAAACCCGGTTCTTATGCTATGTCATTAGAGATTACAGATCCTTCTGACCCTACGACATTAGCCAAAAGAGATATACCATTCACGGTTCGCAGTTTTGGAAAACCGTATATTGAGGCAAGTGATTTACAGCTTTCTCATGGAATCACCACGGTTGATACTAAAGAAAAAAAATCACATTTTATTAAACACGGATTACATGTATTGCCTAATCCTATGCAAGAAATTGTTGGTACAGAACCTGTCGTCACCACATATTGTGAATTATATAATGTGAAAAAATATGCCGGCGACACCGTAGCTGTTATGTATAGAATATTTGACGGTGTTCGTAGATTGGTCGCATCTAAAGAATATACACGTCTTGTAGGTAGTGACACAATGATAGAGCATACGTCATTGGGACTTAAAGGCTTGCCCAGCGGCGTATATTTTATACAGATGTCTGTGGCTTCTTATAAAAATGCAAATGATGTTGCATATTCAACTAAAAAAATGTATCTCTTAAATCCCGCAATGCCACCTAAAATGTCTGCTCCATACAGCGAAGACGAATTATTCTCAATGAGTGAATGGGCAACGATGGGTGAAAAGACACTTATGGATGAATTTGAAAAAGCGCAATACATTGTTACAAAAACTGAGTCTGAATTATTCGCAGAATTAGCTGATGTAAAAGCAAAGCAGAAGTTTATGTACAGATTTTGGTTCACTCGTGACCCCAATAAAGAAACTATTGAAAATGAACGATTGTTAGAGTATCGTAGGGCAATACAATATGCCGAGATTCATTATGCTAATCCGAGAATCGGTGAAGGATGGCGTACTGATATGGGAAGAGTATTATGCAAATATGGTTTTCCGACGACAATTGACAGGGGAAATGTTGTTGCCGAATCAAAAGCGTATCAAACATGGTATTATGACAGGACTCAAGGAGGGATAAATTTTAATTTCGTTGATATACATAATGTCAATAATTATGTGTTGGTACATTCCAATGCAATTAATGAAGTCCGCAATGAAAATTGGATGAATGTCTATGTGCATAAATCCCGAAATGATATGAATAATTCTACGAATGGACAAAGAAGATAATGAAACTTATCGTAAGTGGTGTCGGTATATTCTCTTCGATACTTTCTCATTCATTACGCTCCATTGTAGCATATTTTCTTTCTGCACTCATGATTGCAATAGATAAAAACCGTTATGCTCATACGAAAGAGAATATAGCGAATGCTTTCCCATCATTGAGTGAAGAAAAAATACAAGAAATTGCCCAAAAAAGTTATCATAGTCTTGCTTTGACATTCTTAGAAATAGCAGCTATGCCGTATTGGTCCGTGCAAAAAATTTGTTCTAAAATTTCCTTTGAGAATATAGAGTTAATCAACCAAATTCATGAGCGCAATAAAGGTATTATACTCTTGTCCGGTCATTTCGGTAATTGGGAATTATTAGCATTTACTGCCGGCATACTTTCTTCTGTGCCTATGACTATTGTTGTTAAAAAACAAAGAGTTTCAGCAATAGCGGATATGCTCGAAAAGTTACGAACTCGTGTCAATAATACCGTTGTTGATGCCGACAATGCCGCAAAAGAAATTGTTCGCGATATATTACGCAACAGACCTGTGGCTTTTCTTGTGGATCAAGCAGGTGACCCGCACAAAGATATATTTGTTGATTTTATGGGACGTCCCGCTGTTACGCATGAAGCGCCGGCTCAGCTTGCTCTTCGATTGGCTGCTCCTATTATTATTGGATTTGCATGCAGAAAGCCCGATGGCATATACGCCGTTCGATTGGAAGAAATACCTTTTGATGATTTGTCGAATACAGCTGAGGGACGTAAAGAGCTTACTAAAAGACATGTAGCTGCTTTGGAAAATATTATTCGCAGATACCCCGAACAATGGGCATGGCAACATAAACGTTGGAAATATGAAGCACCATAACTCCACAGAAAATATAAAAACTATTGCTGTTATTCAAACGGCATTTATTGGTGATATAGCTTTGACAATACCATTTTTGGCTTTACTCAAAAAGAAATATATTCACAGCAGAATTGTGTTTATTACAACTCCATTAGGAGCTGAACTTGCGCAATCGTTTCAAGAAATAGATACCATCATTATTTTTGATAAGAAAAAACATCATCGTTCTTTGACGAGTATGCAAAGTGTAGCCAAAGAAATTGCCCTTTTATCAATTGATATCTTCTTCATTCCTCATACATCATTACGAACAAATCTTTTATGTGGCATCATTCGATATTATGCTCCTCGTCCCTTTATATCGGTTGGTTACAAGGAAAATGCACTTTCATGGTTATTGACAAAAAAAACACATAAAATGACAATGGGGCATGAAATCGAGAAATTATGTTCTTTGTTAACTCTCTTATCGGGAGAAAAGTACTCGGTATCTATTTTTAATGAGTGGGATTATTCTTTTCGAGCGAGTGCCATTACTCTTGAACAGGAAATCCTGGAGATGGTGCAGAACAGCGTGGTACTGGCTCCTGCATCCGTGTGGAAAACAAAAGAATGGGGTAAAGAAAAATGGATAGAATTGGCGCTGTATCTTAAAAGCAAAGGGAAAAAAGTTGTTATCATAGGCAGCCAATCCGACCAAGAACTCTGTGAATCAATAGCGAACCAAAGTGGGGCAAATTCCTTAGCCGGCAAGACCTCTTTGGCGCAAACATTGACAGTTTTACAAAGAGCCGAGCTTCTGGTCAGCAATGATAGTGCGCCTGCTCACTTGGCATATCTTGCACATTGTCCGGTGATTATGATATATGGTCCTACTGTTCCAGAATTTGGCTTTTTTCCGCCCGATTCTCGGAGTATGGTGTTGCAAAACAATAACTTACAGTGCAGACCATGTCATCATCACGGTAAACATGAATGTCCTCTTGGTACTCATGAATGTATGAAGTCCATTGATGTCCAAGATGTGGGAGCGTGCATCATTACAAAAGAAATGGGCTAATCGGTGAAGTTATCCTGCGAATACGTATTTTTGCGCAATAAACTGCATTTATATCATTTATCTCGTTATTCCTATGTCTGAATTACAATATATGTCAGGTTTTGGCAATGAATTTGCCACCGAAGCAGAACCGAATGCTTTACCAAAGGGACAAAATTCTCCGCAGAAAGTGCCATATAATCTTTATGCTGAGCAAATTAGCGGCACGCCATTTACAGCTCCGCGCCATACGAATCAAAGGTCGTGGCTTTATAGGATTCGTCCTTCTGTCGTACATAAGCCGTTCAAACAAATTGATAATAATTTATTGCGATCAACGCCATTTGATGAAGTGCCGACACCGCCGAATCAATTGCGTTGGAGTCCGATACCGATACCGGAAAAACCGACGGATTTTATTAGTGGTATGGTGACAATTGCAGGCAATGGTGATTGTTCTACACATAATGGACTGGCTATTCATGTGTATGCTGCAAATAAAAATATGGAAAATACTTTTTTCTATAATGCTGATGGTGAAATGCTAATTGTGCCACAACTGGGGGCATTGCGCATAGACACCGAGATGGGACGTATGGATGTTGCTCCCGGAGAAATTTGTGTAATTCAACGTGGCATTAAATTTCGTGTACATTTGTTGAATGAGACCGCGCGAGGATATATATGTGAAAATTATGGGAGTACTTTCCGTTTGCCTGATTTAGGTCCGATTGGTGCAAATGGATTGGCTAATCCGAGAGATTTTCTTACACCTGTTGCACGATATGAAAATATTGATGGTGATTTTACTGTTATTGCAAAATTCTTGGGGAATTTATGGGAAGCTCCTATTGATCATTCTCCGTTAGATATAGTTGCATGGCATGGCAATTATGCGCCATATAAATATGATCTGTCCACATTTAACACAATTAATACAGTGTCATTCGATCATCCCGATCCGTCTATATTTACTGTGCTGACTGCACCGTCGGAAATACCCGGCACAGCTAATTGTGATTTTGTTATATTCCCTCCGCGTTGGATGGTAGCTGAAAATACATTCAGACCACCGTGGTTCCATCGCAATTTTATGAATGAATTTATGGGGCTGATTTTTGGTCAATATGATGCTAAAGCGGAAGGTTTTGTTCCGGGTGGATGCAGCTTACATAATTGTATGTCGGGACATGGACCGGATGCCGCAACCCATAAAGCAGCAACGAATGCACAGTTAACTCCACATAAACAAGAAAATACATTAGCATTTATGTTTGAAACTCGTTTTGTGTGTAAAACGACGAAATATGCTATGGAAACAGGTGAATTGCAACATGATTATTATGAATGTTGGCAAGGTTTGCAACCACAATTCACAAAATAGTTCATGAATTTTACGATTGTACATTATCAAAGTCAAGAATATTATCGTATGGTGGAATTGCGCGATACGGTATTAAGAAAACCATTGGGTTTAACATTAGATTTGACCTTGTTGGGCAATGAAGAAACATCAATTCACATAGCCGGATTTGAAGGCAATACTTTACAGTGTTGCCTTTTACTTACTCCTTTAGAACCATCCATAATTCAGATGCGCCAAGTAGCTGTTGATACTCATATTCAATCAAAAGGAATTGGTAAACAATTGGTACAATTTTCCGAAAATATTGCTCGTGAGTTATTCTATAAAGAAATAATTCTGCATGCAAGAAAAAACGTTGTCGGATTCTATGAAAAAATGGGCTATTCAACGTATGGAGATGAATATATCGAAGTGTCCATTCCCCATATAAATATGAAAAAAATACTCTAAGATTTATGAATACAGATGATACAAAAAAGAAAGTAATGATTATAGGGACAAGGAGTAAAGTGGCAGAAGCAGTCGTAAGAATTTTACGTGCAGAATTGAACGCTTCACTTGTGCTTATTTCTTCAGCCGATAATTTAGTCGGTGATATTGATGGAGTTGCTCTTTATACGGTAAAGCATCATGATTATAAGCAGTTCAAAGAAATTGCGATGAAAGAATTGCCTTCCGTGTTGATTAACTGTGCAGCTATGACAGATGTAGATGCATGCGAAATTGATAAAGAAGGAGCATGGTCAGCAAATGTTACTCTGGTAGAAAATTTTTTACGTGCAGGAAAATCAATAGATGCTCATTGTATTCATTTTTCAACTGACTATATTTTTGATGGTAAAAATGGTCCGTATATTGAGAATGATACGGCAAATCCCATTAATTATTATGGGAGGACAAAATTAGCTGCAGAAAATGTTTGTCATTCATCGGGTGTGGATTGTACCATACTCCGTACCAATGTTGTTTATGGACATTCTACTTACCGACATACAGACTTTGTACATTGGGTAATAAACAAATTGGATATGGGCAAACCGTTCAAAGTTGTTGATGATCAATATGGTAATCCTACTTTTACAGATGATATTGCCCTCGCAGTAAAGAAAATTATTGATAAAAAACGGGTAGGAATTTATAATCTGTCAGGAAAAGAATATTGTAATCGTTTTGAGTTCGCTAAAATGATTGCTAAAGTGTTCAGCTATGATTCAACATTGATTAACAGCATAACATCAGAGGAGTTAGGGCAAAAATCACCCCGCCCCAAACGCGCGGGTCTTGTCAATTTAAAAGCGGAAACCGACTTGCAAATGAAATTTAGTGATGTTATTTCCGGAGTGACGACGCTTCGCCATCAAATGCAAATGTGGGGAAAATAATAATCCCTATGATGCCTTTTTAGTTACTGTTACCATTTTATGATAGAAATGACGTAAAGCACCAAATATGATATACAATACCATTGATGGAAATAAGGCATATCCTTTTGTAAAAATTACACTCACACAAATAATGATGAACACTATATAAGATAAAGGGTTTTCTTTGATACCTTTCAGTGATGGTCGCGGCAAATTGTCATATTTGATTCTGCTTACCATTATCAGCCCAACAATAATTCCTACCACAGCCGCATCAACAGATTGTGAAAATAATACTGTGGAATTGTCCAAGCCAAAAAATAATACATAAGAAACGACAGTTAATGCACCCGCAGGAATTGGCATACCTGTAAAGTATTTTTTATCTTCAAGAGACGTAATTTCGACATTAAAGCGAGCTAATCGAAACACACCTGCTAATGCCGGAACACTTGCCAATAATATACCGAATGGATGTGAATGCTGTAAAAACACATCATACAATAAAAATGAAGGAGCAACGCCAAAACTCGTTGCATCACATAATGAATCCAACTGTACACCTAAAGGCGATGCTGAACGGGTTAATCGTGCGACGAAACCGTCTAAAGCGTCAAATATTCCTGCAAAAAGAATAAATAAACCGGCATCGTAGAATTTACTATCTGAAATAGCAATAATTGCACTAAATCCACAGAATAAATTTGCCAAAGTGAATAAATTGGGTACTATTGAACGTGAAATTCTCATTGTGTGTCTTCCATAGTATCGTCGTTTGTCAAAGTCTCTTCATCAGTTGAATACATTACCGGTAAATGGGGGACTAATCCCACGATAAAAGAAATAGAGGTATCTAATGTGTCAAGTCCGCCATTATTTTCTATGACAAAGTCTGCTTGGTTTTTGACCCAACCTTGATCAGCTTGCTCTTGAATTCTTTGTTGAATCTGTTCAATGCTAAGTTCAGGATTGCGTTCCTTTACTCTTTGTATTCGTATTTCTTCCGTCGCAGTCACGGCTATTACATAATCGAATGCTTCTTCGAGGCCTGATTCATACAATAAAGCGATTTCTGCAAAAATACACTTCTCACCTTGTTCATCTAATTGCTCTGCCATCTCAATAATTGCATCTAAGGTGGCAGGATGAACAATACTATTAAGTTTTTTTATTTTTTCTTTGTTTCCGGTAGAAAAAACAAGAGCCGATATATGTTCGGTATTTAATTTTCCATTAGGTAAAAATGTTGCATTACCATATTCTGTTATTAAAGCATTTTTCACATATTCATCGTTTTCCATTACTTTTCTTGCAACTTCGTCCGCAGAAATAACGGAATAGCCGTGTTTTCTTATTGTTGCAGCTACGGTAGATTTACCACTGCCTATACCACCGGTAATAGCTATAAAAAGTGCTCGTGACTCACTCATACTCTTCTTTCTGAGAATTGGGATTTCCATTGCTTAATTGTTCTAATCTCATCAAACGATCTTTTTCATTTTGTTGTATCCACACATCATTACTCAATAATGTAAAGGCATGAAAAAAATGGGGACGCGCTTCGTCTTCTCTGCCTAATAGAAATAATATTTCTCCTATTTCTTCTGAAATGTATCCGTCCTCCGGAAAATTTTCATTTTGTCGTTGTTGCAGAAGCGATAATTGTGCTAATAATGCTTGTTGTAAATGACCTTGAGCACGCAATGTTCTGGCTAAAGACCATTCTGCAATAAACTCTTCATTGCGTAATTTTTTTTCGGCATACCATAATTTTGATTTCTGAAAAATCGTATATGCCATATCATAATTTTCTGAAAAAAAGTATGTCCATGCGGTATTGTTATAGAGACTGCCAAGCCAATTCTTTGCTCTCGGATGTATTGATTCTTCGGCAATTTCTATTGCTTTCAGATTCCATTCCAATGACTCTTCATGTTTTGTCACTATAGCCAACATGTGTGCAGCATCGATAGCATAAAAATCCTCCTTTAATTCAATAGCAAGTGAAAAACTGTTGTGAAAACATTGATAAGCCCCTTCTTGTCTTGAGGAATTATATACCCTTCCCAATTCTAAATAATAACGAACTAATGATATGTCGTAATGGTCACCGATGAGTTGCTTTGCTTCATCGAGCAGCGAGATGGCACGTTCATATTGTTGCTGTAAACCAATTGCTCTGGCTTTTTGAGTTAATAATTCCGCATAGAGCAAGGATTGTGACTTTAAATGTAATTGTGAAAGTGCGGCATCAAATCGTAACTCCGAGCCAAAAGGATCCATATAGTCCCACAAAGCATCTATATCTTCAGAATTTGCTATTGTTTTCATCAGTATTATTTATCGTGAATGCGGATGTTCATAAATATCTTCAATAATAAATAAAGGTCTTTGCTTTGATTCATCATGGATTCTTCCCAAGTATTCTCCGATTAACCCCAAAGAAAGTAATTGTGCCCCGCCAAGAATAAGTACCACTATCATCATAGATGACCAACCGGTAACAGTTGATGTTGTGAATAATGCCAAATAAAGAACGACAAGTGCATAAAGAAAACCTGTAATAGCGATAAACAGCCCAATATAAGATGCCAATTTTAATGGTATTGATGAAAAGGATGTAATGCCATCAATAGCAAATTTTATCATTTTCGATAATGTATATTTTGTAGAGCCGGCAAAACGTTCATGTCGTTCATATTCATAGCCGATTTGATTGAAGCCTATCCAAGAAACCATACCTCTGATAAATCGGTGCTTTTCGGTCATTGAATTAAAGACATCAACCACACGTCGCGACATTATACGAAAGTCGCCTGTATCCAAAGGTACATCAACATTAGTCAGTTTTTTTAATGTTCTGTAGAAAAATTTGGCAGTAATCAGCTTAAAATATGTTTCGCCTTCACGTTTTTTTCTTTGTGCATAGACGACATCATATCCTTGTAACATTGTAGCATAAAGTTCAGGAATGACTTCGGGTGGGTCTTGTAAATCACCGTCAATCACTACAACAGCGTCGCCTTTTGCGGTTTCAATACCGGCAGTAATTGCAATTTGATGTCCATGATTACGTGATAAATTAATGACCCGCATTCCCTTCATAATATAACACATTGACTGCAAAATTGGCAGGGAATTATCTTTGGAGCCATCATTAACGTACAATATTTCAATTTCATCTGGGTGAATTGAAAAACGCTCAAAAAAAATTGGGCGTAAATTTTCCATTCTCTCCACTAAATGTGAGATAATATCTTGTTCATTATATATAGGTACGACAATTGATAATTTCATAGTAGTCATTGTTTTTTTTGTAATACTTCTAACTTTTCAATTTCATCGCGTAATTCTGCTGCTCGCTCAAAATCTAATTCGGCTGCTGCGTTTTTCATTTCAACTTTTAATTGCTGAATTAAATAATTGCGTTGCTCTTCGCCCATATATTTAAGTGCCGGTTCAGCAGCTTTTCTAATAAGCGAAACTCTTAATTCTTCTTTGGTTTTTTCTTTTTGTTTTGCAACATCGGCAATGGCTGTTCCTTGAATGATTTGCTCATAAGTTTTATAGACAGTTTTAGGTGTAATGCCATGTTCTACATTATATGCCATTTGTACTTCGCGTCTGCGGCTGGATTCGTCCAAAACAGCCGCCATTGAATTTGTAATTTTGTCAGCATATAAAATGACTAAGCCATCGGAATTTCTTGCAGTACGTCCGGCAACTTGCATTATTGAGCGAGTACTTCGGAGAAAACCTTCTTTATCAGCGTCTAAAATTGCCACCAAAGAGACTTCCGGCATATCCAGACCTTCACGCAATAAGTTTACACCGACCAAAACGTCATATTCTCCGAGACGTAAATCACGCAATATTTCAACCCTTTCCAAAGCATCGACTTCTGAATGAATATAGGCGACCTTAATTTGGAGCTTTTTCAGGTAGTCCGCTAAATCTTCAGCCATTCTTTTTGTAAGCGTAGTGACCAACACACGTTCTTGTTTTTGTGCACGCAACCGAATTTCATGAATTAAATCGTCAATTTGATTTTTTATAGGTCTCACTTCCATTATAGGATCCAATAATCCTGTTGGGCGAATGACTTGTTCAACCACGACACCACCCGATTGTTGCAATTCAAAATCGCCGGGCGTAGCAGAAACATATATAACTTGATGCGTCATTTCTTCAATTTCATCGAACTTTTGTGGTCTGTTTTCCATGGCAGAAGGTAAACGGAACCCATGTTCGACCAAGGTCATTTTACGCTTACGGTCACCATTATACATAGCCCGTAATTGAGGCACTGTCACATGACTTTCGTCAATGACTAAAAGGTAATCATCCGGAAAATAATCAAGCAGACATGCAGGTCTTTCTCCCGGCTTTCTTCCGGCAAGATGCATGGAATAATTTTCCACTCCGGAGCAATAGCCGACCTCTTTCAACATATCCAAATCATAAAGCGTTCTTTGCTCTAATCTTTGCGCTTCAAGCAGCTTGTTTTCAGCATGTAGTTCACGCAATCTGATGCGTAATTCTTCACGGATATCAATGATGGCTTGATTAAGTTGAGATTTTGTAGATACAAATTGTCGCGCCGGATACAGAGTAGCAGATTCACATTTATCCAATCGTTTTCCGTCCACTGCCCATATCCATGAAAGCGAATCCACTTCATCCCCGAAGAGTTCTATACGCAAAGCTTGAGCTTCTTCATAAGCCGGCATAACATCAATTGTGTCTCCTCGCACCCTAAAGCATCCTCTGCCAAACTCATAATCATTACGTGTATAGAACATATCGGCAAGCCGAGTGATGATATCTTTACGACCGATTTTCATACCGACATGGAGTGTAAATAACATCGCAGCAAATGATTCTCTTGTCCCAATGCCATAGATACAACTTACAGAAGCCACGACAATGACATCACGCTTACCTTCAACTAATGAACTGGTTGCTTTCAACCGCAAACGGTCAATTTCATCATTGATGGCAAAATCTTTTTCGATATATGTGTCGGAGGAAGGCACATACGCTTCGGGTTGATAATAGTCATAATAGCTGATGAAAAACTCAACCGCATTATGTGGGAAAAATTGCTTGAATTCGGCATAGAGTTGAGCCGCAAGTGTTTTGTTTGGCGATATAACCAAAGTTGGTTTTTGCACATGCTGAATTACATTCGATACAGTAAAGGTTTTACCACTGCCCGTAACGCCCAGAAGAGTCTGGTAACGGTCATTGCGCTCAATTCCCGCAACGAGTTCGGCAATAGCTTTTGGTTGATCTCCCGCAGGTTGATATTCACTAACAATCTTAAATTTAGCCATTTTCCTTAATACAATAACGTCAATGATGAAGCGTTAGCACATGTTAAAATTACAGAAATAATTGACAAAGCCCTTACGTTGTCCGTATTTTTGCAGTTTTTTTGGCAAAGTCCGATGTCATAGAAACTATTCTTGACTTTGCTCAAAGGTACGCAAATTTGGCTGTAAATTCCGAATTTGTTTTGATTTTATGAGCTACTTATTTATTCACATACTCGCAGAAGGTCTGAAATGAAGCTTTCAGAATTTCGCTATACTGTTCCCAAAACAGCAGTTGCAAAATTTCCCGCTGATCCGCGCGATTCAGCAAATTTAATGGTTCTCAATCGCGCTACGGGCGGCATTGAGGATATGAAGTTTACCGATATATTGAAGTATTTCAATAAAGGTGATTGTATCGTAGTTAATGATACGAAAGTGTTTCCCGCTCGTGCTTATGGTAAAAAAGAGAAGACAAATGCTCGCATAGAGGTTATGCTTTTACGAGAATTGAAAAAACCCGAGCGTATTTGGGATGTACTTGTCGAACCGGCTCGAAAAGTTCGTATCGGCAATAAAATTTATTTTGACAATGGTAAGTTCTACTGCGAAGTTATTGATAATACTACATCCAGAGGACGTACTGTTCGCTTTAGCTATGATGGTGATTTGTTTAAAGTTATAGATCGAATAGGTCAAATGCCTTTGCCTGCTTATATCAAAAGGGAAGCAACAGAGTTAGATAAGGAAACATATCAAACGATTTTTGCCAATTCTGATAGAACGGCTTCGATTGCGCCACCAACAGCCGGTTTACATTTTACAAAGGAAATAGTACAGGCATTGCAAGACAAGGGAGTGCGCTTTGCATATATCACTATGAATATAGGGCAGGGTATCTTTGAAAATATTGAAGTCGAAGATCTAACAAAACATCGTATGTACAGCGAGTATTTCGAGATTAATCGTGAAGCGTCGGAAATTGTGAACAAGTCTTTGAAGGCAAGGAAAAATGTCTATGCAGTCGGATGCAGTGTAGCGCGTGCTTTAGAAGTGAGTGTCTTGACGACGAATGCGATAAAACCCAATAAAGGATGGACAGATAAATTTATCTACCCTCCCTTTGAATTTAAAGTTACAAGCAGATTACTGACGAATTTTCATCCACCGCAATCACCTTCACTGTTGATGACTGCTGCCTTCACAGGCACAGATACACTTTTGAAAGGTTATAAACATGCAATGAAAGAAGATTATCGCATGTTTGCTTACGGTGATGCCATGCTTATTATCTAATGGAATGAGGACCGTTACATGATACAAACAGATATATGCATTATTGGTGCCGGACCGGTTGGGCTTTTTGCTGTTTTTGAGGCCGGCTTGCTCAAGATGAAATGCCATCTTGTAGATTATTTACCGGTTCCCGGTGGACAATGTGCAGAAATTTACCCCAAAAAACCTATTTATGATATACCGGGGCACCCTTCAATCTTGGCGGGGGATTTAGTGAATAATCTCATGGCACAAATTGCGCCTTTTCATCCGACTTTTACATTAGGTGAACGCGCTGAACAAATTGAAAAAAAAGAAGATGGTAAATTTATAGTTACAACTTCGCTCGGTACAAAAATCGAAGCTCCTATATTATGTCTTGCTGCCGGCTTAGGATGTTTTGAGCCAAGAAAACCGGAGATTGCAGACATTGAGAAGTACGAAGGCAAGGGTTTGGATTATATCATTCGCGATCCGGAAACATTACGTGGTAAAAAGGTAGTGATTGCGGGGGGTGGGGATAGCGCATTAGATTGGGCATTAAATCTTTCTCCTTTAGTTTCAGAATTAACATTAGTCCATCGAAGTGGAGAATTTCGCGCAGCTCCAGATTCGGTACAAAAGGCATTTACACTTGCAGAAAATGGTACTATTCGCATAATGACCAATGCTAACATTACTCATTTATATGGTGAAGAAAGTTTGAAGTCAGTGAAAATTTCATCAAAGGACGGTTCTTCCACCGATATTGAATGTGATTTTTTCTTACCATTGTTTGGGCTTTCTCCCAAGCTTGGTCCGATAGCTGAATGGGGACTCGCCATTGAGAAAAATGCTGTAAAGGTGAACACAATGGATTATAGTACCAACATTCCCGGGATTTATGCTATTGGTGATATTAATGACTATGAAGGCAAAATGAAGCTAATCTTATGTGGTTTTCACGAAGCAGCTTTGATGGCGCAATCTGCGTACAAGCGACTAAATCCCGAAAAGCGTTTTGTAATGAAATATACTACCGTTACAGGAATAACTCCAATGTCCGGTACTTAATTAATCTAACAATATGGAAATAAATCAATTAGAAATACAAGTGCGTAAGCACATGAATATGATATGTGATGTAAGTGCAGCAACTTCCGTTCTCAGCTGGGATCAAGAAACATATATGCCATCCGGAGCTGCATACGCCCGTGCGGAGCAAACATCCACGCTTGCTGCATTAATTCACCAAATGATGACCGGAGATACAGCAAAAAAACTCTCCGATGATATTCGAGAAGCACTTGAACAAAATAAAGAAGTCTCACCTTTAGCCAAACTCTTTCTGGATGATTATGTTAAAGCATGTAAACTGCCTGAAGAGTTAGTGCGCAAGACCTCGAAATCTACCTCATTAGCTCATGAAAGCTGGAAAAATGCGAGACAAGCGTCGGATTTTTCGCTTTTTCAGAATTCACTTCAGGAATTGGTCGAGCTAAAAAGTGAAGCTGCCGAATTATATGGTTATGCTCAAGACCGCTATGATGCATTATTGAATCTTTATGA
>JAFLBY010000031.1:23791-25724 GCA_017302855.1 Candidatus Kapaibacterium sp. | reverse complement strand
TCCTGTTGTTTCACTGCCGCAAAAACGGAATTCGTGCTTAACAGCATAATACATACTGCTAATAAGCGATATATAAAAGAAAATCTTTTCATAAAAAAAAACTCCTGTAATAATTAAGAAAAAGAAATAGTATTACAATTAAAAATTTGTATCGAGTTAAAAAAATTATTCACGAATAACACCAATAATGATATTTTCTGCACCTAAATTAACGGGCAATGCTGTCGGATTATAGACACGTATTGTTACTTGATTATTCGTATTGACATAAGCGGATGCAACTATTAAATTACCAAATCCGCCCACACGGTGCAATGAAATTACATCTGTGGTAGTGACACCATTTGCCGTGACGGTAAAATTTGCAAAGGATGCCGCATTTACTTCATCAGGATCGAAATTATTAACCGTGATTTTTAATGATTTTGTTGCCCAGCTCATCGTGCCGCCTGTTGATGCTGTCAGCACTTGCCCATTGCTTATGGGTGCAGATGACGGCAAGGTATATGTATAACTCGAATCCTGTGCTTGAGCTTTAAATGCGGTGTAAAAAACGCCTGTGGCAGGAAATGTTCCTGTGGCAGAATTGGGTTCATAAAAACGTATTTCTCGAGCATTGCCATCATTATTAGCCAACCATAAATTAACATTACCCAAGACACCCGTATTCGCTGCCGCGATAGTCATATTATTATTTCCGGCATTGGCGCCTAGGAATCCAAAGGAATTACTGGCTGCACCATTGAGCGTCATGCCCGTACCGCCCAAAACAACACTATAACTCGATTGGGAACGATTATTATATCCACCAAGGACTGATGAACGAGCTCCAGTCGCTTGATTACCCACGCCACCACCAACAAAGGAATATTCGGCGGAGGCAAGATTACTTTCTCCACCGGCTACTGTCGAAGCCGTACCCGAAGCTGTATTCGAGCGACCACCCGAAATAACTGCATCAAGAGAACTCGCCGTATTCCATAGACCACCGGAAACTACACTATTACTTCCTGATGCTATATTAGCATAACCGCCACCAACACGCGAATAACCACCACTCGCAGTATTCTGTTCGCCACCGCCGATGGAAGAACGGCTGCCCGAGGCAACTTGCGTTGCCGCACTGCGAACGGTCTGAAAATCTACGGCATATTGACCGCGTTTATTTCCACCGCTTAGAGCATTATTCGCACTATGCGCTGTTAAGGCACCTTCACCTTTGGGACTTAATGCCATATCAATATTGGCTTCACTGCCGACAACACTTAATTGATGAACAGGGCGTGTTTCATTCGGGGCACTGACCGTGCGTGTTTCACTGAAATTTACCATGCCACTATTATCACCCGACGGTGACCATGCACTGCCATTCCATTTTAATACTTGACCATTAGTGGCACCCGATTGCGATATTTTTGATAAAGTAATATTACCATCAGCTATTTTGCTTGTTAGTATGGCATTATCAGATATTTCATTACTGCCAACGGCATTTGCTACGATTTGTAAATTTGAAAATGTGCCACTCACATCACCACCCGATGTGCTGCTTACTACTATATCATCACTCGCATCCGTATCGCCCGTCGAACTAATTATACCCGATGAAATTGATATTCCTGTACCTGCACTATACACTGAACCATCATCCGATGACGGTGACCATGCACTGCCATTCCATTTTAATACTTGACCATTAGTGGCACCCGATTGCGATATTTTTGATAAGGTAACATTACCATCGGCTATTTTACTTGTTATTATTGCATTATTAGATATTTCCGCACTACCAACGGCATTTGCTATGATTTGTAAATTTGAAAATGTGCCACTCACATCACCACCCGATGTGCTGCTTACTACTATATCATCACTCGCATCCGTATCGCCCGTCGAACTAATTATACCCGATGAAATTGATATTCCTGTACCT
>JAFLBY010000031.1:0-23691 GCA_017302855.1 Candidatus Kapaibacterium sp. | reverse complement strand
CCGATGAAATTGATATTCCTGTACCTGCACTATACACTGAACCATCATCCGATGACGGTGACCATGCACTGCCATTCCATTTTAATACTTGACCATTAGTGGCACCCGATTGCGATATTTTTGATAAAGTAATATTACCATCGGCTATTTTACTTGTCGTCACGGCATTATTAGATATTTCCGCACTGCCAACGGCATTTGCTATGATTTGTAAATTTGAAAATGTGCCACTCACATCACCACCCGATGTGCTGCTTACTACTATATCATCACTCGCATCGGTATCGCCCGTCGAACTGATTATACCCGATGAAATTGATATTCCTGTACCTGCACTGTATTCTGTATTTGCATCAACAGACGGTGACCATGCACTGCCATTCCATTTTAATACTTGTCCATTAGTGGCACCTGATTGGGATATTTTTGATAAAGTAATATTACCATCAGCTATTTTGCTTGTTAGTATTGCATTATCAGATATTTCATTACTGCCAACAGCATTTGCTACGATTTGTGCATTATCTGCACTGCCGATCAAATCACCGCCCATCGTTACTGTGCCGCCACCCGAGGGAGTTATCCAACTCAATACACCCGCTGTGGTACTGGATAATACTTGACCATTACTTGTCGGTGCTGATTCCGGTAAAGTATATGTGATATCGGCACTTATATTATTCGGTGCGCGCAAACCGACATAATTTACACCATTCGGAAAATTACCTTCTGCATTATATTGTTCATAAAAACGCAAAGAACGGGGACTATTATCATTATTAGCAAGCCAAAAATCAACATTACCAAATACAGCAGTATTTGCTGCACTGATTGTCATATTGCGTGTTCCCATAACATTATTAGCATGAAAACCAAAAGAACGATCAGCATTCGTATCAAGAGTTAATCCTCTACCTCCCGGTATAGAAGAATAATCACCGCCGGCTGTATTTCGGAAACCACCACCAACAAAGGAATAATCACCACTTGCTGTATTGATATAACCGTCACCAACAAAGGAATAATCACCACTTGCTGTATTGCTATAACCGCCACCTACAAAAGAAGCGGTACCGCTCGCTGTGTTGTGATAACCGCCACCTACAAAGGAAGAACCATCGCTTGCTGTGTTACCATACCCTCCACTAACCGTGGAATATTGACCGCTTGCGGTATTATTTGCACCTCCGGAAACCGTTGAAACAAAACCACTTGCTGTGTTACCATACCCACCGCCAATAACGGAACGTAAACCACTTGCAACTTCATTTGCATTGCCTCTTGACATCTGCCAATCCACTGCATTATTGCCCCTTTTATTGCCACCTGTTGTTGTGCCATCAGGTATATCTGCCATGATGGCACCGATGCCCCTGGGGCTTAAGACAAAATCAATATTTGCTTCATTTCCAAATGGTTGAATACGATGCGCAGGCCCGGCAGCATTAGGCGCAGCAGTATTGCGTGTTTCGCTAAAGTGAGTAAGCCCACCGCTTGCATCACCCCATGTCAGCACACCCGAGCCATTGGTGCGTAAAAATTGACCATTATTGCCATCATCGGGTGGTAAAGTATAAACAATATTGGCACTTTGATTTGTTGTTTTTAATATTGTACTCGTCGTATTATTCGGTGCTTCTATTTTTATTTCCGGTGTGCCGCCCGTATTGGTAATAAAGAGTGATTGAGCCACAGTAAGTTTGCTGGATGTTGTCTCATCCCCGATTGCCACATTTCCCGTTGTGCCGATACTCATGCGCTCAGCATTATTTGTACGAAAACTTAAGGGCTGGGCATTAAGAGTACCGATAAATTTACCCGCACCGACCACATTACCCGATAGTCCCCAACCATCAACACTTTGCCATGACAGTACCCCGCTTCCATCACTTGTGAGAACATCACCATTATTTCCGTCATTTATCGGTAAAGTGTAAATAACATTGTTGCTTAATTGCGGTGACTTAAATGCCGTATATTGTGTGCCGCCATTTTCCATAATACGTAATTCACCGGAAGTGCTCGATGTAGGTTTAATGACAATATTTCCATCCACTTGTGCATTACCGACAATATGCAAACGTTCCGCCGGCGATGTCGTTCCCATACCGATATTGCCGTTCGATGAAAGTATTCTCATACGTTCGGTATTATTTGTTCGTATAACCAGAGGAAAATTATTGCTTGTACCCAACCAACTGCTTGCATTAGCATTCGTATTTCCCGCCAAAAGCCATTCCGTGCCCTGATTGAGAATACCCTCATAGCGTTTTTCATTGGATAGCCCGACAATCAAACCACCTTCTTCATCGGTGCGTATTTCCAATCCATCGCTTGCTTTCATCAAGACATTGCCCTGTATGCCATTGATACTGCTGACAACGCCGCCTTCAAGTTCTCCTGCTTTTTCGGCATACATCGCCTTTTCGGTAATACCCGCTTGCATTGCATAAGGGACAGCGGTTAATTTGGTACGGGTAAATTCGCCCGAACCTTGAAATGATATTCCTATCCATGCATCTTCAGGCAAACGCTCCGGCAAAGGAAATTCAGCACCGAGTATCACATTAAACAAACCATGCTGAAAATATACGCGCTGTTCTTCCTGCCATAAGGGTACGGAAGACCCCACAGAACCGTAAAGAGCAAAGGTCAGCGAATACCAACCATCACTGATTTTCGCATCACCCTGCGTGACAATACCTTGATAAGAAATCTGACGCGATGATTGCGCCTGAGTAAAATTTGCGGAGCTAAATGTAATAATTCCCGCAATAAAACACACACGAAATACTGTTGCAATCTGCATATTTTGTCCTCAATGAGTTAATTCAACAGATGCAAGTTAAACACTAAAAAATGCGATTTGGGTACGAAAAAGGTACGAAAGCAAAAATAAATTTTCATCACACATCACTGTCAAGTAAGGTCTTTGCGGCATAGAATACAGACCAATAACGCTTTTGCTGCCTACGCTACTGTCTATTCACCCATACACTAAACCTTATCCGCTTTCTGTCAATGTTTTCTTTCAAATATGACTCTTGAAAGGGTAACTTTTTATACAATGGCACAAGTTCATGTCGCACATCTTTCTAAATCTTTTCCGGCTGAGAATCATTCAAAGCAATCCGCACCTGTTATTCACGATATGAATTTCAGCATTGCCGAAGGCGAGTTCGTTTCCATTTTTGGTCCCAATGGCAGTGGTAAAAGCACCTTACTTTCACTTATTGCCGGTTTAGAAACACCGGATAGCGGCGAGATACGCATTCTATCGGCACATTCAGAATATACTACCCCGAAAATTGGTTTTGTTTTTCAGAATTACAATGAAAGTATGTTACCATGGCGCACGGTGCGCGGGAATGTGGAGCTTGCTCTTGAGCACACAGTGTCCTCATCATCGGAACGGAAAGCTATTGCGATGTCTTTCTTAGATAAAGTAGGGCTTACCCATGTTGCGGAGCGATATTTCTATGATTTATCCGGCGGTATGAAACAACTTGTTGCCATCTGTCGAGCTTTTGCCTATGAACCTGATGTTCTCTTGCTTGATGAACCTTTCAGTGCTTTGGATTTTGCCACCACACGCAAAGTAGAAATGGATTTATTGTCAGTATGGAGTGAAAAGAAAAAAACAGCATTATGTATAAGTCATGATGTGGATGATGCGGTGTTCCTTGCCGATAAAGTGATGGTATTATCACCACGTCCGGCGCAAATTAAGGGAATAATTACGATTGATTTACCAAGACCACGCACCATGGCAATGTTCACATCGCCCGAATTTTTTGCACTTCGCTCACAAGTCTTGGAGTTATTTTCTTTATGAAATGGATATATCGTATTTCCGGTATTGTGAGTATTGTGACACTATGGGGATTATTGCATTATTTTCACATCGTTTCGGCATTAGTATTACCCTCACCAACAGAAGTACTATTTTCTTTAATGACTGCATACCAAGACATTGTATTTTGGCAAGATATTTTTTATACGATTCTGCGTACTCTCTCAGGTTTTTCGATTGGAACAATAGCCGGAATATTTATCGGTTTAATTATGGGTTATTCCGAAAAAATGTATGATATGTTAGAATTTATTGTTGATTTTTTTCGCAGCATTCCCGCCACTGCATTATTTCCATTATTTATGATTGCATTCGGTATTGAAGACGCCTCAAAAATTGCTCTTGCGGCATGGACTTGCGCTTTAGTGATGACGGTAAATACTATGTCAGGTGTACATTCGGCAAAACAATTACGCATAAAAGCAGCAAGAACACTTCATATCCGCGGCATGACATTATTACGAAAAATAATTGTTCCCGAAGCATTACCCCATATTGCTGCCGGTGCACGTATTGCTTTATCCTTAGCATTAATTGTTATCATAGTCACGGAAATGTTTATTGGCACTAATGAAGGTCTGGGAAAAAGAATTACGGAAAAACAACAAATTTTTGCTATTGCCGATATTTATGTAGCAATTATCACCACAGGATTGATTGGCTATGCCCTCAATCGCTGCGCACTTGCCATCGAAAAACGCGCCCTTCATTGGCATGGCAAGTAAGCACAAATTACACCATGATTAAAGATACCACAGAGATGTTCATGATTGATTTTTTTGATGTGTAATTGTGGCATAATAAAAATTCCGGGAACATATAATTTCAAGTATAATTATATATTTCCACACCTCGGAAATGAAACGTTTATAGAAAAATGCTGTTAATGTGATATTTACCCCTATGTTAAACGTATAATGTTTTTGAAACCTTATATATTTGTGATATTCCACCGTCCCCATTTCAATACTCCGAGTGATTCGATAGGCTCATCAACTTACCGCATCAATATAATTCATCAAACCCAATAATGACCTTCCACTTTCAATAACGATAAAAAAAGCACTGCTCTTTCTGCCGATGTGGGGCTTTGTTTTTTGCAGTTGTCACAGAGTAGGAGAAATATCAATTGTCAGTGTTTTTTTTGGATAGCATTATTTTTCGTAAAAATCGCATGGTAAAGCTATCATCAAAGATATAGTGGTTGCGAAATATGAAAAAGATGTGATATAATCAACAGCAGTTGCCAAATTCCATATCATCATGACTCTTAGCTATGATAGTCATACCGATGATACAGTCAAACAATTGCGCAATCAATGCCATTCTATGCTTATTTGGTGACAGAAATCCTATTTTTGTGCTTATTCCATAAAAAGTATAAAAAATTATGAGTATCAATATACCTTTAGAAGAGCGTTTTTTGGAGAATGGCTTGCGTGTGGTTATTGCGCCTAATCATCGCGCTCCATTGGCATGTGTAAGCATTGGATACAAAGTGGGTTCAAAAGATGAAACCGTTGATAAGACAGGATTTGCCCATCTTTTTGAGCATTTGATGTTTGATGGTTCCACGCATGTGGGTCGAGGAGAATATGATGTGTATGTTTCCAAAGTCGGCGGGCAATGCAATGCTTATACTTCGTATGATCAGACCATATATCATGAAGAGTTGCCGATTGCCGCCTTAGAGATGGGTTTGTGGTTAGAATCTGACCGTATGCTCGAATGTGGGGTTAAGCCGATTGGATTGGAAACCCAGCAAAAAGTGATACTGGAAGAGTTTTCACAAGTAGTAGAAAATCAGCCCTATGGACGATGGCGCATTGCTCAATCTGCGGCGGCATTTACTCCCGATTGTTCATATAGCTGGGAAACAATCGGAAAGCGCGAACACATTGTGGCAGCAACAATGGACGATGTGCGTGATTTTTATTCAATGTATTATCGTCCCGATAATGCCTGTGTTGTTATTGCCGGTGATATTTCTTTTGATAAAGGTTTCTCCCTTGCCGAAAAATATTTCGGAGAAATAGAAAAACGCAACTCCCCCATACGCCGCAATGTATTCACAAAAGAGCATAAACGCTATGGACAGCATAGTATTATCACAGATTCTGTGCCATTGCCGGCAGTCTATATTTCCTTTCATTGTGAGGGAGTGCGTAGCGATGCCACATTATCTGCCGATATGTATTCCGGCATTATGGGATCGGGCAGAAGCAGCCGGCTTTATAAAGCTTTGGTGGATGAAACACAAATTGCTTCAACGGTTTGGGCATTTGCGGACACGCGTGAACATACGTCCTTGCTGACTCTTCATGCCACAGCAGCAAGTCCCGATATTACAACAGATACACTTGCTGAACATATTTTCAATCAGGTGGAGAAATTACAAAAAGACGGATTATTAGCACATGAAATGGAAAAAACAAGAAATTCGGTTGCCACAAGTCATGCGGCAGCTTTGCAAACCTCATCCGGCGTGGCAGATGCTCTGACAAATTATGTGCTTTTATGGGATAATCCCCATGAAATTAACAGCTCGGTTGATAAATACTTTTCTGTGAGCAATCAAGATGTCATGGATTTTTCTCATAATTATATGAATCCTTCACAAGCAATACGCACCGATGTGGTGCCGATGGAAGAATAAAGAGCATTTACATTAGCATTGATTTTGAACACTTCAGAACATTCAATCAGATTTATTGTAGTGTTTCATATATTCTTGCTCTTGTTATTTGCAAAAGTCATTGTATATTTGAGCACTTAATAAAATTCAGTGAAAGGTGTTTGTATGATACAATCAATAAAAGCATTGATAATCATTGCTTCATTTGCGTCCGTTTCTGTTTTAGGTTTTTCCGGCTGTGCAACAATATTGTCCGGTACATCCGATAATATTATTATCCAATCAACCCCTGCGGCTGCGAATTATGTCATCACTACTTTGAAATATGATACAGAAGTTGCAAGTGGTTCAACTCCCGCAACAGTTAATTTATCAAGGAAAGGAGAATATAAAGTTACAATCAAATTAGCCGGATACAAAGACAAAGTGATTCCCATATACCAAGAATTTAATGCGTGGACTATCTGCAATATCTGTATTGGTGGAGTATTAGGGGTTGGTATAGATTTCTTTACCGGAGCATTATTCAAATTGGCGCCTCAACAAATCAGAGTCAGTTTAGAAACAGCATCCATTGACGGTAATCATCGCCTTTATGGAGTCATTCGTCGCCTTGATGAGAATGGACAGTTACGTGAATTAAGAGTACCCTTAGAAAAAGACAATCTCGTAACTTCTCACTAAATCAAATCTAAATACTCCGAGTAAACAGAAAATGTGGCAATAATCCAATATGGCGATTATAGCCCAATGTTGGAGGTAATAATAGACATGAAAACTATAGTAGCTACTTTAGTAACGATTATATCAGTGAATATGCTTTGGGCGCAGCACCCGACAGTTGAGCCATGGGAGCCGGAAGATTTACATAACACAAGCATGTCTCAATCGACATCACCGCCCTCGTTCTTAACTCCTTTGACCCAAATCGTTATTGGTGTATATCAAAAAAATGCGTCCCAAACATCTATAGAACGGTGTCCATTTCACACATCGTGTTCTCGATTTGCTATTGCATCTGTTCATCAATATGGCTTACTCGGAATATGTATGTTTATAGACAGGTTTTTTTACAGAGAACACCTTGCAATACAGTTTTACTATCCCTATCGTACAAATACCAAGGGCGTTCTTAAGTTAGATGATCATCAGTTCCACACACTTTATTGAATTTTGCATGAAATTACTTGCCCTACTTTTATCGTTTATTTTTTTACAGACTTCTTACAGCCAAACCAATACATTAGGTTTTTTAGATAATTTATTGAAAGAGAAAGATTATTTTCGAGCTATTACTGTCTTAAAAGAATTGCGCTTTGATGCCATAAATGATAGCAACCGTGTCAAGTATGAGTATATGATAGGTTATTCCTACTATAAAAGTGCAAAGTATGAAAATGCGATTGATTATCTGACCTTGGTTGCAGAAAAAAAAAACGTGCCATTGGAAATAACTTCAAGAACTCGCACTCTGCTTTCATTATCATACTATGGAATGAAGATGTACGATTATGCCCTCATGGAATTAGACAATATAAGCGTAAAAGACACAACGTATCTTTTATCTACATTTTACAGAACACTGTTACAAATAGAAAGGAAGCAATTTTCTAATAGTGAACATGATTTAGGTGTGATAATTGCGGAGTGTAAGAATCCGGACATAGTAGAAAAATCAAAAAAAATACTTGACATAGTGAAACAACGTCATACGTTACCATCCAAAAGCCCTATACTTGCCGGAATATTAAGTGGCATTGTTCCCGGACTTGGGCAAATCTATTCTCAACACTATTTCGACGGTGCTCAGGCAATGAGTTTTGTCGGTATTTTGGGCTATGCTACCTATGCCACATATCAATACAATCATCTAACAAATAAAAGTCATCTGAGTACAGCTATTATTGGTTTGATAGCGGGAATGTTCCATGCCTCCAATATTCTGGGCGCCATAAAAACAGCCGAATTTCGCAATAGTCGCATCAATGATGAATATCTGAATGAAGTAAGAAGCACCTATTTATCTATCGACATGTCAATCTCGTTATAACATAAATTTACTGCATTTACACCAAATATGCAGCACCGCTTCCTTATTTTCTGACCAACGAATACAGTTGGTTTTCAACAGTTCCTTACTGCGAGAGAATAAATATTTTCATGAGAGTAAAGTATTATCTTTTTTTTCAAAATAAGCTTACATAAAAAGAAAAGTATCTTCGGAAAAATAACACTTGCGTTTATATACTATTATAATCCATATCCGTTACAATAATCAACGATACCATTGTAATGCAGGTTTTTGAGTTAAAATATCGTAGTGCACCAAGGTGTCTGCAACGGTAGAAAATCCCTGTGTGTCGAGAGTATTGCCCATAGTAAATTCAGGGATAGACACTGCTTGTGCAATTGCTTCTTGTTGTATGGGGGTGTACGTGAGTAAAGTTTTTCTTGCTGCTTGCATATCATTGCGAATTTCTTCCAAAGATTTTGCGAATATATCATATAATTTACGTGCGATTTCGGGATTATTCTTGATAAAATCAGCATTAAAGGAATAATATCCACCAGTCCATTGCGGAAAAATATCATGTTCAATGGGTCCGTGCATTAAGACCTTTGCTTTACCTGTCACGCGCGCTAATGTACCCGTCGGTTCCACACACATCACAGCGTCCACACTGCCATTTTCCAATGCCTGTAATTGCAAAGGAGGCGGCAATTCCACAAGACGAGACTGTTCACCCCATGCATTGTTTTTTTTCAGGAACATCATTGTAAACGTTTTAATTGCTGCTCCCGGAAAACAACCCACTTTCTTGTTTTGTAACTGTTGCAATGAACTAATTTCCGGTTTGACCAATAACGATGACATAAAATTCTTTTCCGAAGCAACAATAGAAAGAAATATCTTCATTTTTTCTCCGGAGGTTTGTGCTAATCCTAAGCCGACGAAGCTGCTGGTGCCGGCATCAATATCAATGGCACCGCTGACTAATGCTTGTCCGAGCAGATTGCTTGATTCAAACTTTTTCAACTCTACTTGAAGCCCCTGCTGCTCGAACATTTTTTTCTCGAGGGCAACAAAAAGAGGTAAATTACTGGTGACTGCCAGATACCCGATACGTATTTGCTGTGGTTGTTGCGGTTGTGAACATGCATTGAAAAGAACCAATGTCAAGAAGACAAAAAGTGTGAAATGTTGTTGCATAGTATCAATAGAGATAATCAAAGAATGATACGAAATTAGGGAAAAATAGCGTTGAGTCAATTATACAGCAACAAAGGGAGGAGTAAATCACGTAGAGGCAAGTGCGCTTTATTGCATACAATATCGTAATTTTGTAGTGATGCAATGCAATGTAAGTGCATTGCGTCTGTACTGTGCGTGTGTAAACAAACAGTCAGCTTCCATCATTTGTTATGTACATGAGACAGTTCCTTCAGACAATTACAAGAATAAGCCAAAGTACGGCAATGTTGTCTTTCGCAATGCGCAATATGATGCGTATGATTGTGATAGCCATGTTCGGTATGGTAATGGTGACATTCTCGGAGGTGGATGATAAGTATTATGCTTATTATTCTGGGGATGGAATTACACTTGGTTCATATACTACGGAAAATACATCGGGGTTTGCATCGGCGAAATTTGTGCCCTCCCATCAAACCATACCATCGGGGAATGATTCATTCTTTGAAGATAGTACGGATGAAGATGATAAACATCATACTATATATCCGTCATCCACGCCTCTTTTTTATAATACCAGTACACGATTAATCACATCGTGTCATTATACAAGTACCTCCCCTTTTCGTGTTATTCCCCTTTATATACTGTTCCATTCTTGGCAACATTATATATAATTCCATTGCCTATTCCTATCTTTCTATCCCTTTAAATCTGTACTGATTCAGCATGGATTAACTGTCATTTTTCTGTATATAGTAGAGAAAATCAGACAGCGAAGCAACAGATTATTCTGTAATCCACAATACCAAGAACAGTACTTGGGATATATAAAAAAAATCATTATCATAATAATGGCGGCGATAAAGAAAATATCGTCTATACAATACATTCATAATAGAGTACAATGAACACAACACTTATTTTTGATGAGGATGCTCTGCTGCATCGTTTGCATCATTATTTACCTTCACAATTACCATTAAAAGATTTTATACATCACAATACTCTTCATGCTTTTCAGGATATAGATTTTCATAAAGCATTGCAGTCGGCTGCGGAAATATTCGGATACAAGACATATCTTAGTATGGATGAGTATAGGGCATTATATAATGAAAACAAAATTTCTGATGATGTGCTTGAACATATTCTCACAGTCCATAAAGGTCAAATGCAAGTCCGAGAATGGAAAGAGAGATTACTTTTTGGCAAATACAATGAACATCGGATACAAAGAATAGGGCAATTGCGAGCTTTGTGGAAAAATGATTATGCCATAAATCTTGAAAAATCTGTTCATCCGATTTTATTCCGCTTGCTATGTTCATATCTTGATCAAGGGATTTCCCAATGGAAATTTCCCGCAAAGAGCGATGGTTTTCTCGAAAGCATACGATCAATTGAGCGAGAGAGTATTGTCGGAATTTTCTCAAGCAAAAGAGTAAAGGATTTATTGTTTTCGTCTACGCTTTCTATGAAACAATTACTTCATATCCTTGTGGAAAAAGAAGAACTTTTTGAACAGTATATTTTTGATCAACAATTTCTTCATCCCGGGTGGTCGGGCATGGTAAGCACATTGGAGCATCATCCTACGGCATTGTTTGATGCAAGACCTATTACATTGAAGGAATATGTTCTTGTCGAACTATTATTGGAAATTGATTGCATAGATATGAAAAAAGGGGATATATGGAAGCCATTATCGCCACAATACTCTCTTCCTGCATTATTCCAAGAAATAGAAAGTAATGATTGTTATGAAGTCTATACATTATGGCAGGAAGCATTCGAATGGTCGTATTATGACCAAGTTCTTAAGGGTTTGCAATATATACCGCAAAAAACAGAAGTACATCATCAACCGATATTACAAGCAATATGCTGTATTGATGACAGAGAATGTTCTTTCCGACGTTATATAGAACAATATGCACCTTCGAGTGAAACATACGGTGTAGCCGGATTTTTTAATTTGGATATCTATTTTCAACCGGAGCATAGTAAATTCCCGACAAAAGTATGCCCTGCGCCATTAACTCCTTCTGTGATTATAGTAGAAAGTGAATCAAAAAAACGACATGAAAATGAGGCACTTTTTACCAAGCATTCCCACGGTTTATTCACCGGATGGATTATTGCCCAGACATTGGGTTTTTGGTCTGCATTATTATTGGTAAAAAATATTTTTTTTCCGGGAAAACATTCTGCTATGGTTTCTTCTTTTTTACACATGGATCGCACGGGTAAATTAGATATTGAGAGAAAACACACATTATCTGCTTCCGATTCGGTACATGGTTATAGCGTAGAAGAAATGGCAGAACGTTGCTTAGGATTATTATCAAGCATTGGGCTGACACATACTTTTGCGCCTATAATTTATTGTATAGGTCATGGGGCAAGCAGTGTCAATAATACTCATTATGCGGGCTATGATTGCGGAGCATGCAGCGGTCGTCCGGGCTCGGTGAATGCACGTGTTGCAGCGATGATTGCCAATCGTTCAGATGTTCGTGCTCTTCTTGCCGAGAAAGGTATTCATATTCCTGCTTCAACGGTCTTTATTGGTGCTTTGCATGACACAACACGTGATGAAATAGAATATTATGATACGGATGTTTTGAGTTCTTACCATGCTGAATTGCATCGTAATAATGAAAAAATATTTGAACAAGCATTACATGCAAATGCCAAAGAACGTTCACGGAGATTTCTTTTTACCAATACCGAAGAAGATGACCATATTGTGCATGAGCATGTGAAATTACGATCGGTATCATTATTTGAGCCACGTCCGGAATGGAATCATGCAACAAATGCTGTCTGTATTATAGGTCGAAGAAAATCCAATAAACATATTTTTTTAGACCGCCGTTCATTTTTACATTCTTATGATTATAGCTGTGATCCTGACGGGACATATCTATCCAATATTCTTAAAGCTGTTACACCCGTTTGCGGTGGTATTAATTTAGAATATTATTTCTCTCGTGTTGATAATTCTCGTTTTGGAGCAGGCAGTAAATTACCGCATAATGTCATGGGACTTATTGGGGTCGCTAATGGTATGGATGGTGATTTACGGACAGGATTACCCAAGCAGATGATAAATATTCACGATCCTTTGCGATTATTGATGATTGTCGAGCATTATCCGGATATTGTGCTTAATGTCATAAAGAAATATCCGCCCACATACGAATGGTATAATAATAACTGGATTCATCTTGTTATTATTCATCCTGACACTAAAGAACTTTCTCTCTTCCGTGACGGAGAATATGTCCCATACCAACCTATCAGTGATTCCTTACGTGTTGTAGTGCATGAAAAGGAAAAAACACGGACAATCGAGTCAAGTTATGAGAATTTATCTGTATATATCGTAGAGGAGTGAGAATGAATATTCATGATTCAATTATTGCAATAGTTTTGATAGCGTCTTTGGGATTTTTTACTTCATTGGGGGCACGTGAATATCAGGAACGCCTTATTTCTCGTATAGGTTTTTTTACAATGGTATTGCAAACAATTGCTGTGCTATGGGCTGTGATGCTGTGGGTAATTAATGGTGCGAACCCCATTCACATGCAAGAAATAACGCTGTATGCAACAAAAGGATATTCTTTTATTATTGATTTCTATATTGACAGTGTAAGCGTGATGTATATGAGTGTGGGAGTATTTCTGACTTCATTGATAACTCGCTACAGCCGATATTACCTTCATCTTGAAAGTGGTTATAAACGCTTTTTTAACACCATACTTTTCTTTAATATCGGCTATACAGTTACTGTGTTGGCGGGTAATTTTGAAACACTTTTCATAGGATGGGAAATTCTTGGTATATCATCGTTTTTATTGGTTGCATTCTATCATGAGCGATATTTACCTGTGCGCAATGCCGTCAAGGTATTTTCTATATATCGCATAGGAGATGTTGGAATATTATTGGCAATGTGGGCAAGTCATCATTTATGGCATGAAAATATTACATTTTTCAAACTTCATAATTATACATTAGTACATGAACATTTGTCGGGACATAGTGTAATCGGTATATTTATATCACTATGTATTTTGGTAGCAGCAGCAGCAAAATCAGCTCAATTACCATTTTCGACATGGCTGCCAAGAGCCATGGAAGGTCCCACGCCGTCATCAGCTATTTTTTATGGTTCTTTGTCTGTGCATTTTGGTGTATTCTTATTATTACGCACTGAAGCATTTTGGCAGCATCAACCATCGGTACGAATTATAATTGGTATTATTGGTTTACTGACTACACTATTTGCTTATCCTGTGTCGAGAGTGCAATCCACCGTTAAAACACAAATTGGTTATGCCTCTATTGCCCAAATCGGCATAATGTTTATAGAAATTGCTATGGGTTTGCAAACTATTGTGCTTATTCATTTTGCAGGTAATGCTTTTTTGCGTACATATCAATTGTTGATTTCTCCTTCTATTGTCAGCTATAAAATCCGTGATATGCAGTATCATTTTAACCCCAATGCACAATCTGTGGAAGACCGATTACCGGAAAAATTGCGCAATACTTTGTATGTATTATCATTGCGTGAATTTTATGTTGATAAAGTACTGACGATATTAGTTTTTGGAATATTCAAATATGTGGGTAAAAAATTATCGTTTCTTTCTACGGCGAATATTGCTATTGTTTTACCTATAGTATATGGTGGAGCACTATTATTATTATTGTATCAACAATCAATTCCTCCGATGCTTTCTGATTATATACCGAATATGGTTGCAATCTTCGGCTTGCTCTTAGTGATGCGATCATTTGTGGAAAGAAAGCGTCCGCGTTTATCTCTTTTTTTAGTAATAATGAATCACTTGTGGATTGCTTTAGGTATATCGTTTAATGAGAGTTTTGATGCCATGCATCTCTATCTCTATTTAAGCGGTGTAATATTGATGGGATCATTAGCTCTTGTTCTTCTGACACTTCTCAAAATAAAAGAACAAAGTTATTTTGATTTGAATCAGTATTATGGTCATATTTATGAGCATCCGCGCTTATCGTTTTTATTTTTTATCTCTATATTGGGAGTGATGGGCTTCCCGATTACCCCAACATTTATCGGTGAGGATGTGATTTTTAGTCATATCCACGAGCATCAAATTTTAGTAGCATTCGCTGCATCCACAAGCTATGTGCTTGGCGGAATTTCTTTGATACGTATCTATGCAAGACTTTTTTTAGGTAATCATGTAAAAAACTATCATGAAGTTGCATTAAAATCATCATAACACTTATCAATTATTATTTATGAATACAAATCAACAAACACCTCGTACCGGATTTGCCGGTTTAAAAGAACATTGGAAATCAGATGCCATATCGGGTTTCTTAGTATTTCTCATTGCATTGCCATTATGTTTAGGAATTTCGATGGCGAGCGGTTTTCCGCCTGTTGCGGGTATATTTACAGCAATTATTGGCGGCATTGTTGTGAGTTTTTTTGGTGGCTCGTATGTCACCATTAAAGGACCCGCCGCCGGACTTATTGTTATTGCACTTGGGGCTGTGGAAGAATTAGGAGCAGGCAATATGCTCGATGGGTATCATCTGGCTCTTGCTGTAATTGTTGTCGCCGGAATAGTTCAAGTCCTGTTTGGTCTTTTGCGTTCAGGGGTTTTAAGTGATTTTTTTCCTTCTGCCGCTGTACATGGCATGTTAGCTGCTATTGGGATTATTATTGCTTCTAAACAAATACATACTCTTTTTGGTGTTAAACCGGAGGGAAAGGAAATTATCGAACTTATCGCAGAAATTCCTCATAGCTTTTCTACGATGAATCCGGAAGTTGCCATTATCGGTATTATTAGTTTACTGATTCTTTTCGGATTACCTTTGATACATCATCCGATAGTTAAAAAAATACCTGCACCACTTATTGTATTGCTTATTGCTATACCTTTGGGCAGAATGTTTGATTTAGAGCATGAGCATACCTATTTATTTTTGGATCATCATGAATATAGCATAGGTCCTAAATTTTTAGTAACCTTGCCGGAAAATTTATTTGCAGCAGTGGCATTTCCCGATTTTTCTCAAATAGTATCGTTGACATCAATGAAATATATTGTGATGTTTGCTTTAGTAGGCAGTCTGGAGTCACTGTTAAGTACCAAAGCAATTGACACATTAGATACGTATAAAAGAAAGTCTAATATGGACAAAGATTTAATGGGTGTTGGTGTGGGCAATATTTTATCAGGGATGATTGGTGGTTTGCCGATGATTTCAGAAATAGTGCGAAGCTCTGCGAATGTTAATAATGGGGGAAAAACTATATGGAGCAATGTCTTTCATGGTATATTTCTTTTTGTCTTTGTGGCATTTTTCCCTACATTCATCCATCAAATACCATTGTCGGCTCTTGCTGCAATGCTTATTTTTACGGGCTACCGTCTTGCATCACCCAAAGAGTTTTATAAAACATATAAAATAGGCAAAGAGCAATTAGTCATATTTCTTATCACGATTATTATGACACTCGCCACTGACTTACTGATTGGTATTGCTTCCGGTATCGTTGTGAAAATTATTATGCACCTTTTGAATGGTTTACCGGTAAAATATATGTTTAAACCGCTATTTTCTGTAACGATAGACTCAAAGGGAGATTATATTGTTGAAGTGTTTCATTCAGCGGTATTCAGTAATTATATTCGGTTAAAAAAATCGCTTGATTCACTTCCCCGACAAAAGTCCATAGTTATTGATTTTTCCAATACAAATCTTATTGACCATACTGTGATGGATAATTTGCATCATTACAAACATGAATATGAATCATCGGGTGGCAGTTTTGTTTTCGAGGGATTAGATGAACATATTGCGCTTTCGGAACATAGCTTGGCAGCACGAAAAAAGAGTTATATTGCAATTCATAAACCTTAAACCTTGGAGTGATATGAAAAAAAATCTCATTCTTAGCATTGGTTGTTTTGTTCTTACATTGGGAGTATTGCAAGCACAAACCAATCGCATAAGTGATCACAACTCGATAGGGTGGTACAATTACTTTGGGACTTTCAAACTTTCAGAGCATTTTGGTGTTCACACAGAGTATCAGTGGCGCAGGGATAGCTATATTACAGACTGGCAACAAAGTCTTTTGCGTGTAGGTATCAATTATTCACTTAATCCAAGGGTGCTTTTTCGTGCCGGTTATGCGTGGGTTGAAACATTTCCTTATGGCGATATACCGCTTAATGGTTTTGGTAAAGATTTTACCGAGCATCGTTTCTTTGAGATGGTACAATTATCTCATAAAGAAGGAATAGTGGATATATCACATAGATTTATGGTGGAGCAACGTTTTGTGGGGAAATATAATTCTCTTTTATCCGAAAAAGAGGATGAATATCCTTTACTCAATAGAATGCGTTATATGATACGTTTACAAGTTCCGCTCCAAGGTAATGAAATCAAAGATAACACTCCATATATTGCACTATATGATGAAGTATTTGTCGGGTTCGGTGAAAATGTGAATGCGAATGTTTTTGATCAGAATCGTGTTGGTCTTTTATTCGGGTATCGTTTTTCACCCTTGTTACGTATTGAAGGGGGATACCTAAGTCAGATTGTCCAATTTGGCAGACAAATAGGTGGAAAAAATATTATTCAATATAATAATGGTATTATTCTCAATGCCAATATATCTATGGATTTGACATCACAATAATTGTATTGTTATGACACTATTTTCAAACCGATAATCGCAGTGATGAGCAATAAAAGAAAAAACAATCGTGCAAATGTTGCAGGGTCATGAAAAACATATATGCCTATTATAGCGGTGCCGCAAGCTCCAATACCTGTCCACACTGCATAAGCAGTGCCAAGCGGTATAGTCTGTATTGCGCGTTCAAGAGCAGCAAAACTGATAATTGCACATAGAATAAATGCCAAATTCCATAGTGTTTTATTATTGCCTTCGATGCTTGCCATTTTAAGACAAGTGGTAAAGCCGATCTCGAATATTCCTGCAATGCCTAAGTAAAACCAATCCATAGTTATAAAAAGAAATATAAAAAAAAACTCGACGACTAATAATAATCGTCGAGTTTTACAATATAAGTAATGTAAAAAGAATACTTTATTTAGTATCCGGTACGCCTAAATCCACAATAAGCGAAAATCTCATTGTATTTGCCAAAGGGTGATTTTCTTCGATGGTATTGAGGAAGCTGAAATCTAAGTTAAACATCTGATACTTTACACCTGCACCAAAAGTTAAAAATTCGCGATTACCCGAACTTGCTGGTTCAGCAAAATATCCGGCTCTTAATGCCACAACTCTTTCATACCAATACTCTGCGCCAAATGCCAATTCCATCCCGCCTTTTTCCCATGCAGTAACGAAAGATTTTGGAATCGGGTCAGATACCGTTGCATCACGACGTACTAATAATTTAGAAGCATCAAATGCAAATGTTAAATCATTAAATTCATCACGTACAACATTTAAGGACGTTCCTAAACGTAATGTGGTTGGCAATGGATCGGATTGTTGTAAATACGTTACTTTCGGACCCACATTTTGTAAGTTGAAACCAACAGCTAATTTATCATCTAATTCCCAACCGAAAACATCTAACTTGCTTGGACGCCATAATAACCCTATGTCAAATGCACCGCTTGTTCCTGTTCCGGCGCCGGTAGCTTGTCCTGAAATAGGTGCAAGATTTGATTGGATATAACGAAGCCCCACGCCTGCGCCAATATCATCGGAAATCATAGTTCCATAATATAGACCGAAAGAGAATTCATTGGAACGAAAAGTTCCTTGTTTGTCACCGCGCTCATTGGTACGAGTGAATTCACCAAGATTCATAAGAACAAAGTTTGCGGCAACCATACCGTCGAGTGCCTCTACATACTGACCATAGGCACCGTAACTATAATATAAATCCGTATTGAACTGAGGCAACCAACGAGAAAAATTGATTGCGACTTGTTGTTTATCTTGGTAGCCAAGACCACCCGGATTCCAGTAAATAGCATTAAGATTATCAGCCATAGCAGTGCCCACTTCACCCATGCCGCAAGCACGTGCATCGGCACTGATTAACAAAAACGGTACAGCAGAACCGCCGGTTTGAGCAGATGCGGGTAAAGTTGCCATGCCCAATGCAAAAAGTGCACTCATGAACAACATTCTGTTTTTTATCATGATTTCCTCTATAAAAATTATTGTCTTACAATTGTATGAGAACCCGTGACGGTCATTCTTTTACCATCAAAAGCCGTGCCCTCTATGAAAAAATAATAGGGACCCGAAGGTACCATATTCCCATTATTGTCTTTTGCGTCCCATGCAATTTCTGCATTTCTCACTTGATTCACGGAGGTAGAAAAAGTCCTCACTAAGCGTCCATCAGCGGCAAAAATATGAATTTCGACACTAAAGGGTTGCGATTGATTGTGAATGAAGTTCATTCTCGTTTCGCCGGATGATGGATTTGGATAGGTCAAAACATCTTGAGCAATGAATGAATTAGGGTCTGCAACCACAAAATGAGTAGTCGTTTGCCTGTAATTGTTGAGCACATCCCAAGCTCTTGCCGTCACGGTATGATGCCCGGGCACAAGATTAAAGACCTGCTTTTGAGCTGAACCTTTTTTGGAGTCTGTGAACGATGTTTGATATGTATCGGTCGCATCTATCGGCTCGCCATCGTCAATCCGAAATTCAATATTGTGCCCAATGCCTGCACCGGTTGTATTGATTCCTGTTTCGTCAGACAAATCAAGTATTATCATCGGTGCATTCCGCACCATGTCGCCGGCGCTGAATTGTCTGCTGTCTATAAATAAATCCATCGAAGGACCATCACTATCATCGTACTCTACCGTATCCACACCATTGATAATCACCTTATCCGTTTTACCGGCTGCGTGCTTTTTACCGGAATTCGCATAAAGATAAATCCCTCCATTTGCATTAGTAAAGCTAATATCTTTAGGAATAATAAATTCTGCGCTAAATATGCCATTTTCAACTTTCCATGAGCTGCGATTTAAAATACCGCCTACTTTATTGATCACATGTACCTCATTCGGCTTTAAGGGGTCGGTGGGGTCTTTTAGTTTTTCCACATAGGAACCATCGCGCATAGTGATAAAAACATTACCGGTAAAGTCATCAGAAAATTTACCTGACAAATCATAGACACTGCCACGAATTGTGACTTTGGACAATGCTTTAAGCGCCACGGCATCCGTTTCTTTAAGCGGACTATTATTTATCGTGTCAATGACTATGCGGTATGAAGGAATATTTAATCGCAAAGCAGGGTCACCGAGAATGAGAAATTTTTGATCATTTTCGCTAGTGAAACTCAATTTTGTGTTATAGAGTGCTTGGCCTATGGTTAAATATTTATCTTTACTTGAGTTTGTCGAAAATAGTTCGGTAAAATATCTATTTGTTATTTGTGAATTTTGATTTGCATAAACGGCTCGAGTGGATGCGAACACTGCAATTGCCCCGCCAGTGCGCTTTGTGACAAAATCTTCGGCACCACATTGTCTGTTAGCATCATCGAATCTGCCGAAATCACATGTTGCACCACTGAGAAAAAATGGTTTGGTTGTATTGGTGAACATAGGAATATGGACATCTTTTTCAAAAACCATTTCATTTGCCCACAAACGCGGGCTGCCATGACCAACCCAATTTAAGGTCAATGTTCCAGTGCTATTTGCTGTGGAAATAAATTGTTCGGTGACGCTTGGCTTACGACGACCGCGAGCAGCATTTTCAAGCGGATATTCAACCATATAAATTTTCTTCGGTTGAATAAAATTGGGAAATCCTTGTGCAACAAGTTCTGCATCTTCGGTATGGGTATTACCATCGGAATTGCCGACGGTGGTAGGTCCGTCATCAGCAACGAAAGTACTGATAGTACGCCAGATACCGGACTCAGCATCATTTTCATAAAGTCGAATTTTATCAATCATCCCGTATCCGGAATTATTGTTTATTACGGGAATGCGTCCAATAGCGATATCCGGTATTCTGTCACTGCCCACAACACGGACATAATAATCTTCGGTACAGTATGAATCTACGGAATGGAAAATATCTCCTATTTGAGGTATTTGATAGGCGGGAACAAGATTGGCTGTTTGAAAAGATATATTTTTAGGATCGAAATGACCATCTCCCCATAAGAGAATATATTCCGGCTTTATTTTCCATGTATGATACGCTTTACCAATAAAATTACGCAAGGCACTGACATCAAGCATACCGCCGGAGAATTCATTGTAAATATCTGCTGTGGAAATCACCGATACTGTATATTCACCCTGCGATTCTCTATATTTTTTATATTCGTTTGCTGAAGCAATCACATCAGGGTGCGCAATGACGATGATATTCCCACTGTAATCGGCATCAAAAAGCGGTGATGATTGCTCAACAGACATCCTTGGCTTTCTTATGTTGCCGGATAATAAAAATCTTCGAGGAGATTTAGGTTCAAGATTGGTTCGCACAATAAACATACCGCCCGTATTTGCCATATTCGTCATAAGAATCGGATTTTGGCGATTTGTAACATCCATACCCCACACTTCACCGGAAAACCCATTGATAGTATATTCGGTAGAACCAATGTGGCTCGTATCGGTAAAAAGTTCAAGTGTATTATTTCGTGCCGTAAGTTCTGCGGGATATGCGATTTCAAACCAATCAATAAAACCAATCGTTGAATTTGGTGTCGAGTTCGCATAACTGAATTGTAAAGCACTTCTATTGTCCGCACCAAGCGATGCAGCCGATAATTGGGCTGTTCTTCGAGGGCTGCGAATGGCATCAACATAATTATATGAACCTGAACCAACACCACCGACCGATGTTGTCCCTAAATTTTTACCGCTTTCTGTGACTGTAAATGTGCCGCTTGTGGCATTTTTGTGTGCAACCACATATCTGTAACGAATATTCCCTTGGCGCACCAAACCATCAAGTACGGATGTATATGTCGCCGGCAGTGAAGCATCAACTTGCTTTCCAAACCACTCCCTGCCCGAGCCGATACCAAAGGGGTTAACAAGTTCCTCTTCATTAAATATTCGAGCAGAATATGTTGTTGGTTTGTTAATAATCGGTTCAGTAACGGAAGGCGCAATATCCATTCTTTTACCCGGAGTTAATCCACCCACGGTTAGGACGTATGAACTTTGATTAGTATAAGGATGGACGAAATGTTCAAAGTCGCCTTTACCATCCGGCATAAATCCGGCGGCACTGCCACCATAAAAGATAATGTCATTTAATTGTCCGTTTGCCCCTGTTCTTACTAAAATGGGTTGTTCCGGCAGAGCAAGAAAGTCTGCATCTTTCATTGTTTCCGATAATGGCAACCCACCCGTACCTATGAGCTTAACAAACGGGATGTCCGTCGGTTGGATTGTGATTCCCATATCGGAAAGGTCTTGTGCGGTGATGCGGTAAATTCCTTCGGCATCAATATGTACTTTGAGTATTTTGCGAGGAGACGATTGCACGGTATGTGCGGGCTTTTGAAGTGGGCTAAAAGTTCGCACTAATGGTTTAACACCCCAAAAAGCACTTTGTTCATGATTCAGTACAAAAACCGGAGAGTCTTTTGGAGCAGAATGCAAACTTTCCGGTTTTTCTGTGAAGCGTATGACCGCAGTAATGCTTGCGGGAATATGATAATGACCCGCTACTGCATCATACTGTGCGGTGGTTATGAAAAGGTGAGAAAGGTGTTTATCTCTTGCAATGCCGGCATAGCGAAGCGTTGCCCATGGCTGCGATTGTATTGGTTCATGATTTTTCTTTGTTGCATTTGTATAAACCACCGTAACCGAAGAAAGTGTGAACCCTGAGGGCGAAGGTACGGCAATAGGAATATTGAGTGTGTATTCACCGATAGCAACATCTTTGATCCTTGGTGTGATGATGCGTTGTCCATCACGAAATGATGTGTCGTATCCGAGAATCTTTGGTTTATAGGTGATAACAAGTTCGGTAGGATTAGAGCGAATAATTTCCACTCCTGTCTGTTTCCATGATGTTGCATCGGAAGCACTTACAATGAAGGTGCTTAGAACCAGAATTATGCCATAAATCATCAATGTAGAGTTCATATGTAATACTCTTTAGAGAATGTGACAGAGTTTTTTCTAAGGACACGGCTCAGCCGTAAAAGTTTCATGTTCTTTGGCGACATAGACAGTAAAGTCCACTGCTATTGCACAAAAGAACGAAAAAGCAAATTTTGTGTGTCTTGAAAAAAGCCGACGAGTACTTCATTACATTATTTCTTTCCTATGACAATCAAGTAATGCTTGACAGTCAAGACAACCGACAATGTAATCTGATGAAGTATGCTAACTTACGAAGTAAAAAAAGACCAGTAAATGTCCTTATTTATAATTGAAGATTGCTGCACTGTTTGCTTCCACAAAAACGCCTCGCCATCGGGGGGATGATGGCAAGGCATGCAGCATAAAGAGGATGACGACTTTCGTCGTCGAGCGGGAAACGAGACTCGAACTCGCGACCCTAACCTTGGCAAGGTTATGCTCTACCAACTGAGCTATTCCCGCTTGTTCCCTTCATTGGGGTCGCAAAAATACGACCTTTTCTTTACTTTCCAAAAAAAAATTTAAAAATGTTGTAAAAAAATTTGAGCGCATTGTGACATGACCTTTTCAAAATCAACAAAATCAATTACTTCCTTTTGAAGAGAAGTAATGCTCTTTTCTTTGATACCGCATGGTATAATCATGTCAAACTCGCTAAGGTCATTACAAACATTGAGTGCGAAACCATGAGAAACCACCCATCGCGAACAATGAATACCTATCGCACACAGCTTGTTTTCTTCTCGAGTCCACACCCCTGTCAAGCCCTCTATTCTTTTTGCTGCTATTCTATATTCGCCCGCAAGTTCAATGATACATTGCTCAAGTTCTCG
>JAFLBY010000030.1 GCA_017302855.1 Candidatus Kapaibacterium sp. | reverse complement strand
CCCTCCGACTTGGGCAGCTAATGCATCACTGATATAATCGCCATTTAAGTTCAATGTTGCAATCACATCATACTCAGCAGGTCTTGTGAGAATTTGTTGTAAAAATGCATCGGCAATGACATCCTTGACAAGCATTTTATCACCCGGGTTACCCGCGCAATCATCCCAGCCAACAGCTAAGTCTGAAAATTCGGAACGCACTAATTCATAACCCCAATCACGAAAGGCACCTTCTGTAAACTTCATGATATTGCCTTTATGAACTAATGTGACGCTTTTTCTGCCATGACGTAAAGCATATTTGATGGCAGCTCGTATTAGTCGCTGCGAACCATTTTTTGAAACTGGCTTTATACCTATGCCAATCTCATCTGGCGTTTCAGCACCAAATCTGATTTTTTTTGCAAAAGCGGGGAACTGTTGCTGTAAATACTCCAATATTTGTGTTTGTTCCTGACTGCCAGCTTTGAATTCTATTCCGGCATATATGTCTTCAGTATTTTCTCGGAAGATTACCATATCAACAAGCTCAGGGTTTTTGACAGGTGTCGGCACTCCTTTGAAATACACAACCGGGCGCAAACAGACATATAAATCCATGAGTTGTCGGAGAGCAACATTTATTGAACGAATACCACCACCTACGGGGGTCGTGAGCGGTCCTTTGATTGCAACCACATATTGACGAATAGCTTCAAGTGTGTCTTCAGGCAACCAAGTGTTTTCACCATAGACTACATTCGATTTTTCGCCTGCAAAGACTTCAAACCATTCAATTCTGCGCTCACCGTTATATGCTTTTTTGACTGCCTCATCCAAAACCTTAACTGATGCAGCCCAAATATCGGGACCAGTACCATCGCCCTCAATGAATGGTATGATAGGGTTGTTCGGCACAGAAAGCGAGCCATCGGCATTGACTAAGATCTTTTCGCCATTCGTTGGCGCGACTAATTTTTGATATGTCATTTCTAATAAAAAATAGATGTGAAAGTTGTAGCGTGTTTAGACGGGATGCAAAAATAGATAAAACACTTCATATTACAAATTTTGATTGTCTGAAGGTAATTTTCTTATGAATTATCATTGAATGTTCTAAGTCGAAAGATATATTGCGTATTTTTGCCGTTTATAGTGATATTGGGAAATAGTAACTTGAGAATGAAACAGATATTGGGGCTAATACTTTCGATAGGTGCAGTTTTTGTTGTAAACAGTTGTTCAGACTCATCTAAACAAAATAATGAGAATGTGTTAGTGTTTTGGCACTTTTGGAGTGAACCGGCGCAAAAACAAGTTTTGCGTAATCTAATTGACAGATTTGAGAGCGAAAACAACTGCAAAGTCGTGACGACTGAACTTAGCTGGAATGATGGCAAAACAAAATTGCTTGCCTCATTTAACTCTAATACTGCGCCTGATGTACTGGAATTGGGTTCCGATTGGGTTGCACAGTTTTCGAGCGCGGGTGTTTTGTCTGAGATTCCTGAAGCCGATTTGAGCTATGCAATTCCATTTGCTTTAACTCCAAGCCGTTGGGATGGTAAATATTATGCTGCTCCGTGGGTTGTTGATACAAGGGTCATGTTCTGTAATGTTGCTGCGATGAAAAAAGCAAATATAAGTAAAGTTCCATCGAATGTGGAAGAGCTGGTATTGGCATCTAAGGCAATCTCGGAAACACAGCAAGAAGTCTATGGGTTTGGGGCAAATGGAGCAGATGCACATCGCTTGTACAAAAAAATTCTTCCGTTCTTTTGGTCAAATGGAGGAGATATCTTTGACTCGAGAGGTACATTAGTGTTAAACAGTTCACAAAATGTAGCTGCATTAGAAAAGTATGTTGAACTCTCGCGTTATGGAATGATTGAAACACAAAGGCATCTTGATGAGATGTTTGTTCAAGGCAAAATCGGTTTTTGGATTTCAGGTAGCTGGCTTATGAAAAAAATTCATGAAGGTAATCCCAAACTTGAGTACTCAGTTTCGCTTATCCCCGGAATGGGGGCTTCAAGTATGTCTTTTGCCGGCGGTGAGTACATTGCAATCAATAAATTGTCGAAAAAACAAGAGTTAGCTGAAAAATTGTTAAAGTTTTTGACTAAGGAAGAGAATGTTGTTTCATTTTGCAAGTCAATTCCGGAAGCAGGATTTCCGGCTAGCAAAAGTAATTCTTCAATGAGTTTTAAGGATGTACCTCATAAAGAAATTTTTGCCCAACAGTTACTTCTTGCAAAGATGACTCCTGTACATCCTCGTTGGCTTGAAATAGAAGCAATACTCGAAAATGCAGTCACATCGGCATTGCTCGGAGAAAAATCAGCAGCTTTGGCATTAGCGGATGCACAAAAAGAAGCGGAATCTTTAGTAATGACTCAATAATTTTCTTGTTAGTTGGTTATGTCAACATTACCTGACACACATGTCAAACATTATCAACAATTTAAAAGTGTAATTGAAAGCAGACTAACAGATTTTGTTCATGTAAAGCCGGAATCGTATTTCTATGAACTGTGTTATTGCTTATGCACACCACAATCAAAAGCTGTAAACGCATTAAAGGTTGTAGAGATATTGCAAGAAAAACAGTTCTTTGAATGTGGCTTCAATCCGGAGGAAATTTTACGAGACAATTCGCATTACATAAGATTTCATAATCAAAAGTCTATTTCATTACTCAGAGCTCGCGAGAATTGGTGCAATATTGAGATGATTGTTACCGATGATACAATAGATATTATGCAAAAGCGGGATAGTTTAGTGAAGCATGTCAGAGGATTAGGAATGAAAGAAGCATCTCATTTCTTGCGTAACATTGGGATGTTTGGAGTAGCTATCATTGATCGCCATGTTTTGAAACATTTGGTTCTATGTGGTGTCTTTCGTGAAATACCTCGATTAACTTCAAAAAAAGATTATCTCACCATTGAACGTCAATGGTTCGATTATTGCTATACGATTGGCTTAAAGCAGGAAATCGTGGATCTTCTCTTTTGGAGCTTTGAGACGGGGCATGTACTTAAATAAAGAAATATAAATATTTTATACACTTATTCAGGTGAAAAGTTATGATGAAAAATTTCATCATTGGTGCTGTTGGGTTGGCAACAATCGGCGGTCTTGTTTTTACACTTCCTACCAAAGTTGAACATAAAAACACGGTGACCCCGGATCAACACAACAAAGAATGGTTTGCAAAAGCGTCGCAATCTATTGCAGAGAGCGAATACCATATACGCTTTCAAGATGATGTTGGAGCGTTTCAAAGCGTAAACCGTTCAAACAACTATAGAGTTACTTATCGCGGTGATGGTTTTTCTATTAAACCGAGGACCGGAAATCAAGAATGGGTTTTTGATTTATCGCTTAAATCCATTCATAAAGGCGAGAAAACGCTCGCAATAGCGGATGCCGCGGAAATGATTACTGAAAAAGAGCATATGTCAGTCATTCATCGCCAGTTCGATATTGAATATGTCAATACTCTCGAGGGGATGAGACAGAACTTTATCATTCGCGATAAACCTGAAGGGGATTTACCGCTTACTATAGAACTAAATGAAAATTCAGAACTTATAGCTGTTGAATCTTCTTCTGATGATATTGTTTTACTTGACAAAGATCAAAGACCTGCACTATGGTATAAAGATTTGAAAGTGTGGGATGCAAATGGCACTGAGTTAACAGCCTATGTGAATGTTGATCAAGAAACAATAAAACTTATTGTCCATGATGAAGCAGCAGTGTACCCCATAACTGTAGATCCTATCTCACAGACGCCTGACTGGTCATTTGAGTCAAATCAAATCAATGCGCAATTAGGTTTTGCTGTTTCCGGTATTGGAGATGTTAATGGTGATAACTTCGAAGATTTTGCAGTTGGTGCTCCGTACTATGATAATGGTCAATCGGATGAAGGAGCAGTGTTTATATTCCATGGCGATATTTCTTCAAGTTTACCCACTACCTACAAAACAATGTTGGAGAGTAATCAAGTAGGGGCAATGTTTGGTTATTCTTTATCAGGTGCAGGTCGGCTTAATGGCGATCAGTTTCATGATATTGTGGTCGGAGCACCGGGATATGACAACGGGCAGACAGATGAAGGAGTAGTATTTATTTATCTCGGTAGTGGTATTGGTGTTAGTACAACTGCGGCAGCTCAGAGAGAGTCGAACCAAGATAATGCGCAAATGGGCTACAGTGTAGCGTCAGCTGGTAACATCAATCTTGATACGTTTAACGACATTCTTGTTGGTACCCCTCTTTGGGATAATGGTCAAATAGACGAAGGTATGGTGCAAGTGTTCTTTGGTGGGAATACCGGTTTGTTAGCTGATGCACCAATAACGTATGAATCAAATAATGATGGCGCACAAATGGGTTATACCGTAAGTGGTGGAGCTGATATCAATCGTGATAATAGACAAGATATCATTGTAGGTTTACCTTTTTATACCAATGGCAGCAATAAAGAAGGTGCTGTTATGATGTTTTTGGGGCAAAGCACAGGTGGACTTGCTGCTTCTCCTTCTTGGACGTATGAATCTAATGTAGCCGGCTATCAAGTTGGACATAGTGTTGATATTGTTGGAGATGTGAATGGTGATGGATATGCTGATGTTGTTGTCGGTTCTCCATTCGCGCAATCAACACTCCCTAATGAAGGCATTGCATTAGCATTTTATGGCAATAGTTCGGGTTTGCCGACAACGCCGTCATGGCAAGTTACAGGTGGACAGCTTAATGCTCGTTTTGGGTATTGTGTAGCCGGTGTTGGTGATGTGAATAATGACGGAAATGACGATGTGGCAATCAGCGCACCACTTTGGGATGGCGGTTTAGAAGATGAAGGAAGAGTTCATCTCTATTTCGGTAGTACCGGTGGTATATCAACTTCTGTTGCATGGTTGGCTGAAGGTGACCAAGCAAATGCTCAATATGGCAATTCTGTTGGCGGCTTTGGAGATATTAACAGAGACGGTTACGATGATTTTGGAGTAGGGATACCTTTTTTCGATGGTGGTCAATTGGATGAAGGTGCCGTTCAAGTCTATTTAGGAGCGGGTCCTGCTGTAAGTACTGCTTCTGCTACTCGCGATGGCAGAGAAGTCGGCGCAGGATTTGGAACGTCTGTGTCATCAGCCGGTGATGTAAATGGCGATGGTTATAGTGATATTATTGTTGGTTCACCTTTCTCAGATAAGACAACAGATACGACAGATGCCGGCAAGGTCACCGTCTATTACGGTGGTCCCGGTGGTGCATCAGTATCTGCGTCGTGGGTATTCCTTTTTTCACAGAGAAATGCAAATTTTGGTGCATCTGTTGCTTGTGCGGGCGACGTAAATAATGATGGTTATAGTGATATTGTCGTAGGTGCTCCCGGTTTTGACGGTGATGTGACTGATGAAGGAAAAGCATGGCTTTTCTTAGGATCTTCAACTGGCTTAAGGGTAACGCCATCATGGTCTGCAGAAGGCAATAATGCCGGTGCACGTTTTGGTTCTGCTGTTGCATGTGCCGGCGATGTAAACGGTGACGGGAATAGCGATGTCTTAATCGGTGCTCCTAATTACTCTGAAGGTCAAACTTTTGAAGGAGCTGCATTTTTGTTCAGAGGTAATAGCACCGGTCTGGCTGCAACGCCTATCTGGTCTGCTCAAAGCAATGCAGCAGGAGCAAACTTTGGAGCTGCTATAGCAAATAGCTTGGATATAAATGGCGATGGCTTTTCTGATATTGCAATCGGTGCGCCAAACCAAAATACAGATGCTGATGCAGCGACTGAAGGTAGATTATATGTTTATTATGGTAGCGCTCAATTTGCTACAAGTGCACCAAGCTTTATTGATTCAACTTCGCAAGATGGAGCCAACTTTGCTGCTGCATTAAACTCTGCCGGTGATGTCAATGGTGATGGATACAGCGAGTTAATACTTGGTGCGCCAAGATTTGACAATGGTTCAACAGATGAAGGTCGCGTGGTTGTCTATTATGGCTCTGCTTCCGGCTTATCACGGAATAATATATGGTCAACAGAAGGTAATCGAGATAATACGCGAATAGGTAATGCCGTAGCCGGTGGTGGAGATTTTAATGGTGATGGATTTGCAGATATTCTCATCGGTGCAGCAAATATGACCAGTGGGCAAACCAATGAAGGAACGGCTATGGTCTATTATGGCTCGAGTCAAGGACTTCAGCCAAGTTTTGGTCTAATGGTTGAATCGGATCAGTCTTTTGCACGCCTTGGTACTTCTATTGCCAATGCCGGCGATATCAATGGTGACGGGTTAAGCGATATGATTGTTGGTGCACCAAATCACACTAACACTAATGCAGGTGAAGGCAGATTGTTTATTTACCATGGCAGACTTAATGGATTGTCCAATGTACCCAATAGGTCACTTGATGGTACAAAAGCAGGCGATCAATTTGGTTTTTCTTTAGTTGCTGTTGGAGATGTTAATGGCGATGGATTTGGTGATTTTATGGCTGGATCGCCATATATGGATAATCGCTTCTTGGATGATGGTCGAGCATTCCTCTATTTGGGCAGCGCGAACGGCGTAGCTGCGACACCATCGCAAAGATTGAATCCGACACAGCAAGAATTATCATACTTCGGGTTTTCCATAGGATCTCTCGGAGACGTAAACAATGATGGCTATTCTGATGTTGCGGTAAGCGCACCCTATTTTGACAATCCTATCACAGGTGTTAAAGATATCGGTCGGGTTTATGTGTATCATGGCTCTGCAACAGGTCTAAATGAAGCACCGGCAACAGTCATAGATGGTCAACAAGAACGTTCATTATTCGGTTTTTCCATTGCAGGCGTTGATGATGTTAATGGTGATGGATTCAATGATATATTGATTGGGGAGCCGTCTTGGGATAAAGATAATATAGTGCGTGATGCCGGTCGAATTGGTATATATTATGGCTCGTCTTCAGGAATAGTTGTGGAAAATCCATGGATATTTCCGGGAGACCAAGCCGACGGTCAGTTGGGATGGTCTGTTGCAAGTGCCGGTGACGTTAATCGTGATGGTTTAGGTGATTTTATCATTGGCGCGCCTTTCTACGATAACCCTCAGGTAAATGAAGGAAAAGCATGGATTTTTACCGGACAATTGTTTGGTGTTTCAAATACGCCTATATGGACTGCCGAAAGTAATCAAGCAAATGCCAAATATGGACATAGCGTAGCAAGTGCCGGAGACATTGATGGCAACGGTTATACTGAAGTGCTTGTCGGGGCAATTTGGTTCGATAATCCAAGTTCAAATGAAGGAAGAGTTTATCTCTATTCTTCGGGTGCTAACGGGGTTTCCACACAACCGACATGGACGGCAGAATCAAATCGTGAAACCACTGAATTTGGTGCAAGCATCTCGTCTATAGGTGACATTAATGGTGATGGCTATGGAGATATTGCGATAGGCGCAACTTCTTATTTTAACGGGCAGCCGAGCGAAGGTGCTGTTTATGTTTATGCAGGTTCACAAAATGGCTTAGCTAATGAACCGCAATGGTTTTTAGAAGGAAATAAATCCTTTGCTCAATTCGGTAATGCAGTTTCCGGAGGAAGTGATCTTGACGGAGACGGTTATAGCGATTTACTTATCGCCGCATTTCGTGAGTCAGGTGCAGGTCAGAACTCAGGAGCAGTCCATATATTTTATGGAAATGGTACTCCGGGTTTAGCATTGCGTCCTCGTCAATTGCGTCAAGATTTGGTAACACCTATTGTTGAAGGTGGGCGCACGCAAAACAATACTACTGTTGGTTTTGCTGTAAACTCACGTTCGTATTTTGGAAGAACAACCGTTAAAGCAGAATTTGAAGTGAAACCAATTAATTCTGCATTTAATGGAGGTAACACAGTTCTTTCGGATACATGGGTGCCAACAACAGGTACAAATACTCTTATTTCTAAAGTTGTTAATGGCTTAACACCCGGAACTAACTATAAATGGCGCGGACGATTACGCTATCGTCTTAATACGGGTGCTGTCCAAATGTATGGGCATTGGTTTGGTAATGTTTATCCGAAAACATTAGGTGAAACTTCATTCCGTACCGGTGTGGTTTGTAATTTGGTTGCACGTGCCGGTAGTGATGCTCAAATTTGTTCAGGGTCACCTATTACGTTAGGTGAGACGACAATTGGTGGTGTAGCTCCATTGCAGTATCGTTGGTCACCCGGCAAGGGATTGTCAGATTCAACTATAATGATGCCCATTGCTAGACCTAATGCAAATACAAGATATATCGTCACAATTACAGATGCTAATAATTGTATCTCCTTTGATACAATCAATGTGAGTGTTGTGCCCGGCGTTTCGGTCAAAACAGTTAATGATGTTTCTATATGTGTTGGTGATACGGTATTCTTAGATGCGACACCGGCAAATGGTACACCGCCATATAGATATAATTGGTCACCTGCATTTACAATTAGTAATGACAAAATTCAAAAACCAATTGTTGTTCCTCCGGTAACAACTCAATATGTGGTTAAAATTACGGACATTAATAATTGTGTTTCATTTGATACAGTACTCGTATCGGTTAAACCTCAACCGGCTAAACCGACGATTACACAACAAGGTAATACGCTGATTTGTAGTGAAGCTGCTCAATATCAATGGTTTAAAGATGGACAAATTATTCAGGGTGCAAATCAGAGAAGCTACACATTCACAAACACTACAGGCAGTGGAGTTTATCGTGTGCGAGTTACAAATCCTGAAGGGTGCTCTGCAACTTCAGAAACACGTATTATTGAAACGTCTGTAGAAGAAGAGGTTATTGCTACCGGAAATCCGGTTTTGTATCCTAATCCGGCAAGTTCAAACACTAAATTAATGGTTCCAACTATTGCCGGTATGGGAATCAATATCAGCATAATCAACGCCTTAGGCGCGACATTGTACACTACTTCGGAAATTGCTGCTTCGTCTATGCATTCAGTTAATATTCCGACAAATGGAATAGCTGTTGGTGTTTATGTCGTCAAGATAACGAGTAATGGAAAAGAGTGGACATTATCATTTGTAAAAAATTAATGCTACAATGTAACACGACAATCAATAACGGCGAGGGATTTTCCTTCGCCGTTTTATTTTGTATAATATGCAGATAACGCTTCGATTAAAACTTACACTTTGGTACAGCTTTCTTCTGGCTCTGACACTTGTCGGAATCGGGGTATTGTCATTTATTACAGTATCGAATGAATTGCGGACAAATCTTGATACATCTCTTGAAAACGTTGCTGCAGCTCTCGATGATATTATTAAACAAAAACAAGATGAAACGCAACAGCCGCTTAAGCCATCAAAAAAATCGAAGAAGAAAAAAAAGAATGAAAAAAATGATGATTTTGCCTTTTTGAGATCAACTCCAGATCAAGAATCTTTGACAAATAGACAAAATAGAAATCAAAGAAAAAATGATCAAGATAGAGTAAATAATATAAGTGACACTTCTTTATTGCAAAATACGCCTAATGTATCCACTCAACAAGAAGAAATGGATGCGATTTGGGTTGCGGTGTATCAACATATTCTTTTAAATTCAAAAAACTATTTTATCCAAGTCGCTGATAAGGATAATCAAATTGTTTGGAAATCAGAAAATTTGCGTCAAGATTCTTTACCGTTAGTGTTTGATGCCCGTATTACTCTCAATAATGTGGAAGTAAATTTACCGATAGTAAAAAGGACAGATTTTACATTAATTGGCAGCGGAGGAGAGCATTTAAGAGTTGCTACACGACTTTCAAAATTCGCACAAGTCTCCGTAGCATATCCCGAAGAAGAGATTCAACAAACGCTTAGGGAATTATTTTCGGCATATACAATTGCATTTCCGATTGCAATATTTATCTCAATGTTTGGCGGATGGTTACTCGCAAGATTTTCTCTAAAGCCTGTTGACAAAATAATCAATGCCGCTCATGATATTACGGCTCACAACTTAAGTCGTCGTTTGCCGATGCCTTCCTCAAATGATGAAATCGGAAGGTTAACATCTACTCTGAATGAAATGATTGAACGACTACAGGATTCCTTTGAGCAAATAAGGCAATTTACCTCAGATGTTTCGCACGAATTGCGTACCCCATTAGCAATATTAATGGGGGAAATGGAATTAGCGTTACGAAGCCCTAAGCAAAATGTTCAATATAAAGAAACGATAATGAGTGCTTTGGAAGAAGTAACACGTCTATCTAAAGTAGTGCAAAGTTTGC